>JBKHER010000107.1:0-8323 GCA_046540715.1 Halothece sp. | reverse complement strand
AAGGGAGAAGAAGTTAAATTTGCTAAAATGAATTCAAAAACTTGGTTAAATTTTCGTTCAATGTTTTAAGTACCTGATGGGAGTCTTATCGCGGGTTAAGATAAAACAAGTCTTTTTTCATAAGAATCCTCAATCATGGTGCGTCGTCTTCAATTCTGGTTAGAAACTCATTTTTCCAGCCCTTCTTATGGGGGATTGGTTTTACTCTTGATTGCCATTTCCTTTTTTGGGGCAGCGACAAATACCATGGTGGGCTGGTTGTATGTTCTTAGTGGGTTAATTTTTGCCCTTTTGGGATTGGCCGCGATACTTCCTCCCCGAGCGTTAAAATCATTACAGGTACGACGTTCCCCGATTTATCCGGTTAGTGCTGGGGATGATTTGACTTTAGAGTTAATTATCGAGAATCCCACCCCACAAAGCAAAACCCTTTTACAAGTGATTGACTGTCTTCCAGAAGGCTTAGGAAAGCCTACCTCAAGCGCGATCGAGAATCTCCCCCCTCAAAAGAATTATTCTTGTATTTATAGTGTCAATGCGGTGCAACGGGGAATTTATCATTGGTCACAGATTTCATTGCGTACTGCCACCCCCCTAGGCTTATTTTGGAGTCGTCGCAGTCGCCAAGTTAAAGCGAAAGCAGTTGTTTACCCTCTGGTTTTACCCCTAAGACAATGTCCCCTTCTCGATACGTTAGGACAAGAAGATAGTGATCAGTTTCCCCAAGAAAAACGCTTCCAAACAGCTAATGTGGGTTTAACCCGAGGATTACGCCCCTACCGACGAGGAGATCCCCCTCGGTTTATTCATTGGCGTAGCAGTGCGCGTTATGGGGAATTACGAGTGCGAGAAATGGAACTGTCAGTGGGGGGACAAAATGTGGTCATTTGCCTGAATAATGCCATTTCTTGGCAACCCGAGGTGTTTGAGGATGCAGTGATTGTAGCTGCTTCTCTTTATTTTTACGCTTTACGCAGTCAACTCAATGTTAAACTCTGGACAGCGCGATCGGGGCTGATTGGAACCCAACAGGGAGTTTTAGAGACTTTAGCTGCTGTCAACATGCAACAACCGCGAGAAGAATTTCCCCCTTCTTTACCTTTAATTTGGTTAACTTGTAATTCCACAGATGCAAAGGATCTCCCACGGGGAAGTCGGTGGTTATTATTTTCTGCTGAAGAAAATCAGGTAACTGTTAAAAGTTCTCTTCCGGGCTTAAAAATCAATACCGCTGAACGGTTACAACCACAGTTACAAAAAGTGCTTTAGTTATTTGTTATTTGTTACTGATGATTTTCGTCGCCGACAACGTTGAGAACAATATTTTACTTCTTCCCAACAATCTGCCCACTTTTTACGCCAAGTAAAGGGGCGACCACAAACAATACAGGTTTTGGTGGGTAAGTCTGATTTCTTCTTTTGATGAGCCATAAACAACTTTAATGTCTTAGAAAAACGCACCCAATGCTGAGATTAGGTGCGCTTTTTTGATTTTAACGAAAAGGAATTCGCTAATTATTTGACACTGGTGAGTGTTTTTTCTTCCTCAGAAACTTCCGCATTGGCAACCGCAGTTTCCGCTTCTGATGGGGGAACAATTTGCCAGAATTTAGGCAGGTAAGTTTCCCAATTGTCCAGAATCATTTGCGCTTTCTTGCTGCCGGTGCGTTGTGCATGATTGGTAATTAACTCTTTGAGTTGGGCTTCTCCAGCTTTACTAACCACTCGCTGATAAGTGACAATTTCGGTGTTGACTTTAGCAGGGAAATTGTTTTCTTCATCCAAGAAATAGCCGATTCCACCCGTCATTCCAGCGCCGACATTTCGTCCGACTTTTCCTAAAACAACAACAACGCCACCTGTCATGTATTCACAACAGTGGTCGCCAGCACCAGTAATAACGGCATGGCCAAAGGAATTTCGCACAGCAAACCGTTCGCCAGCTTGTCCATTGGCATAAAGATAGCCACCCGTTGCCCCATATAAGCAAGTATTGCCGACGATCGCGTTATTAGCGGGTTCATAGGTAGCCTCTTCTGGAGGAACAATGATTAATTCTCCGCCATTCATTCCTTTACCGACATAATCGTTGGCTTCTCCTGTCAGCTTGAGGGTCATTCCCGCAAGGTTAAACGCCCCAAAACTTTGTCCGGCAGCCCCTTGGAAATTGAGGGTAATTTGTCCTTTAAACCCAGTATCACCGTGTTGTTTGGCAAGTTTACCAGCGATTCTTGCCCCCACAGCGCGATCGGTGTTGAGAATTTTCACCGATTTGTTCACCTGACCGTGATTTGCCATAGCAGTAGCAATTTCTGGGTCATTTAACAGTTCTTCGTCTAAAATTGGCCCATTACTGTGAACCGCCTCGTGTTGTAACCAGCTGCGATTTTCTCGCACATCTGGCAAGTCCATCAGACAGTTTAAGTTCAAGGAGTCAGTTTTGGTGATGTTCATGTTTTCACGGGGTTTGAGTAAATCTGACCGTCCAATCACTTCATCTAGGCGACGATACCCTAATCGCGCTAACAACATCCGCACTTCTTGGGCAACAAAATAGAAGAAATTAACCACATGCTCAGGAGTCCCACTGAACCGCTTACGGAGTTTTTCTTGTTGGGTTGCCACGCCCACAGGGCAATTATTCGTATGGCAAATTCGCGCCATAATGCAGCCTTCAGCAATCATGGAGATAGAGCCAAATCCGTATTCTTCCGCCCCCATCAGCGCCGCCATGAGGACATCCCAACCGGTTTTTATGCCCCCGTCGGTACGGAGAATCACGCGATCGCGCAGTTGATTTTCTAACAACATCCGATGCACTTCTGTTACTCCTAATTCCCAAGGGGTTCCCGCGTGTTTAATGGAAGACAAGGGAGATGCCCCAGTTCCGCCGTCATGACCGGAAATCTGAATTACATCCGCGTTTGCTTTAGCCACACCAGCAGCAATGGTTCCAATGCCAATTTCAGCAACTAACTTCACTGAAACTTTCGCATCGGGGTTTACTTGGTGCAGGTCAAAAATTAGCTGTGATAAATCCTCAATGGAGTAAATATCATGGTGCGGCGGCGGAGAAATTAGAGGAACCCCGGGCTTCGACCGCCGTAACATGGCAATATAGGGACTGACCTTTTTCCCAGGGAGTTGTCCCCCTTCCCCAGGTTTTGCCCCTTGCGCCACTTTAATTTCAATTTGGCGACCACTCATCAGGTATTCAGGAGTCACTCCAAAGCGTCCTGAAGCTACCTGTTTAATTGCCGAACTTGCTGTATCGCCGTTACTTAATCCTTTCAGATGTGGGAAAGTCTCTGAGTGACCTTCTTCATCCACATCATCCATGACAATAAAGCGAGTGGGATCTTCTCCGCCTTCTCCTGAATTAGATTTCCCGCCAATGCGATTCATGGCAACAGCGAGGGTTTCGTGAGCTTCCCGAGAGAGAGACCCCAGAGACATTGCCCCCGTACAGAAGCGTTTAACAATCTCTTCTACCGGTTCTACTTCTGCTAGGGGAATGGAATTTTGCTCTTCCACCTTAAAGTCTAATAAGTCTCGTAGGGCTGTTGCGGGACGCTCTTCTAAATGCTTAGTATAAAGCTCATAGTGGTCATAATTTTTGCCCGCAACTGCTTGGTGTAAGGCTTTAGCCATCTCAGGGCTATTCATGTGATATTCCCCACGGGGACGATAATTAAAGAAGCCAAAGTTCTCTAACTTCTTCCCTTGTAATTCTGGGAACGCCCGACCATGGAAGTTCATCACTTCTTGGGCAAGTTCTTGCATATTTAACCCCCCAACGCGAGAGGTGGTTCCAGCAAAAGCCAGATTAATTACCTCTTCCCCTAAACCAATGGCTTCAAAAATTTGCGCCCCGTTATAACTGGATAACAGAGAAATTCCCATTTTCGAGAGAATCTTCAGTAAGCCCATTTCTACCGCATGGCGATACTGTTCTTGGGCTTCTAGACAAGAAATTTTCTCCATGCGACCTTTATCCATCATTTTCTGGGTCTTACTATCACTAACCCATTGACGGATACTTTCTAACGCCAAATAAGGGCAAACCGCCGAAGCCCCATAACCAATCAAGCAAGCAAAGTGATGGGTACTCCAACATTGAGCGGTATCAATAACAATTGAGGCTTTCATCCGTAGCCCTTCTCGAATCAGATGATGGTGAACCGCACCCACCGCTAAAAGAGGAGGGATATAGCTATATTCATTATTAATCCCTGATTCGGTCCGGTCAGAAAGCACCAAAATTTTACTGCCAGCTTTCACAGCTTCTGCCGCGTTTTCTTGTAAGCGTTGCAGGGCGTTTTCCAGTCCTTGGGGGCCATCACTAATTGCAAAGAGGGTGCAAAGTTCACGAGTCGTCAACCCAGACTGCTTAACTGCCTCTAATTCCCCATCATTGAGAATAGGGGTTTCAATTTTAAGCATCTTAGCGTGTTCGGGGGTTGCCTGTAATAAATTCCCTTTTTCTCCCAAACACATTTGCAAGGACATCACTAGCTTTTCTCGCAGGGGGTCAATGGCGGGGTTGGTCACCTGGGCAAACCGTTGCTTAAAGTAATCAAAGAGTAAGCGCGGTTTATCCGACAAGACGGCTAAAGGAATATCATCCCCCATACAGAAAGTAGGTTCTTTTGCCTGCGTTGCCATCGGCTGGAGAATCATCTCCACATCTTCTGCGGTGTAACCAAAAGCTGTTTGTTTTTGCAGCACTTCGCTGGCTTCCATTTGTGGGGCATCAGGAAAGGCTTGTAAATCAATGGCTTTCCGTCCTTGCTTTAACCATTCTCCATAGGGGGCTTCTTTGGCAACTTTTTCTTTAATCTCCCAATTCTTTAAGATTTGGTGTTCTTGTAAATCCACTGCCAGCATTTCCCCAGGGCCAAGGCGACCTTTTTCCACAATTTCCCCTTCTGGAATGGGAATGACTCCTGCTTCTGACCCCACAATCACATAATTATCTTGGGTAATACAGTAACGCGCTGGACGTAAGCCATTACGGTCTAAGTTTGCGCCGACAGTTTTGCCATCGCTAAAGACAATTAACGCCGGGCCATCCCAAGGTTCTTGAATGCCGCGATGATATTCGTAAAAATCAATCACTTCTGGGCGGTCAGCTAATTCTGGTTGATTTTGATACGCCTCGGGAATCAACATCATTAAGGCAGCCATGGGAGTGCGCCCAGCTTGCACTAAAAGCTCCATCACATTATCTAGGTTTGCTGAGTCACTCTTTTCTTGACTCACTAGAGGTAACGTAGTCATTTCCTCCTTGCTTAAATGGGGGGCTTCTAAATCATTAACTCGCGCTAGCATCCAGTTAATATTCCCGAGGAGGGTGTTAATTTCGCCATTATGCCCTAATAGGCGCATGGGCTGGGCAAGTCGCCACTTAGGCATGGTATTGGTACTGAAGCGACGGTGATAAATGGCAAAGGGACTAATAAAGTCAGGATTTTGGAAATCGAGATAATATTCTCCCAATACCACTGAGCGTACCATGCCCTTATAAACAATTGTACGATTGGAAAAAGAACAAATATAAAAGTCGTCGGGATTGTCTAAGCTAGGGGTGGAAACAACTTCTTGTTTAATTTTGGCACTGGTAATATAAAGGGTTTTTTCTAAGTCATCCCCTTGTTGCGTTGGGGAAGCAAATAGCACTTGTTCGACTCGGGGACGGTTTGCTTTGGCTTGTTCTCCCAAAACTTGAGTATTAACGGGAACCGGTCGCCAGCCAACTACGTATAAGGCTTGTTCTTTGAGAACTTTTTCCACACAGCTTCTAGCTTGGGTGGCTTTTTCTTCATCTAAGGGTAAAAATAGCATTCCTACCCCGAAATGTTCTCGGGAGGGAATAAATAAATGATTGTCTTTTAACCAATTTTGGAACAATTGCCAAGGAAGGGCTGTCATGATTCCCGCCCCATCACCAGAGTCTTGGTCAGCACTACAAGCGCCGCGATGTTCTAGGCATCCTAAGGCACTAATGGCTTTTTCTACTAAGTTGTGACTTGCTTTCCCTTCTTGGGACGCAATGAAGCCCACCCCACAAGCATCTCTTTCTTCGACAAGCCAAGGCTGTCCTTGATAGGGGGAAAAATGATTCATTACGTTCTGTTTTTCTGTGTTCATGCTATCGTTATTCATGTCTAGATCATGGGCTTACTTCAGTTCAGCCGAGTTTCTTTATCTTCATTTTTTTTAAGCAGTAACTTTCATGTTAGCGATTTTTAGTTTCATCGCTATTAGGAGACAAGCTCTGCTGATTTCATTTAAAACCAATATTGAGGCTGATTCAGTATAATGGGTTTCTCTATCTTAAACAGTTTCAGCAATTGGGTTCAACAATGTGACTGGAAACAGAATTGTTAGGTGGTTTTTTCCGACTGAGAACTGGCTAATCGGGCTAAGCCCCAACAGCAAATGGCATTGACTAGAAGATAACTTCGGGCTAACCAACCACTACCTAATCCCCAAACTGCGGGAGACATAACGGCACTCATCGTCAAAAAGGAAGCCATGCCTAAACTGATTCCAATGGTAAACCAACGCCAATTCGGGTGTTGCAGGAGTAATAAGACCAATCCTAAGGGAATTAACACACTGGCAAAAAAGGGATTGAGAGTAGTAGTTCCGGGGATCATATTGCCCAATTCGGGAATGGAACTACCCATGATGCGGAAGGGGGCTTGGGGGAGGTCAAAGATATAAATGCCTCGCAGGAAGAATAATCCTGAACTGCCAGCAATAATGCCACTGGCAAGAGACCAACTCCAGCCAAAGGGAAAGTAATTGCGTAATAACCAAGCCAGAAGATAACCGCCAATTACTGTGGCTAACTTAAAGGGCAACATAACAGTTCCGCCATCAATCCAGAAACGCGGATTGAGATAGCCATTATCACGCAGCCAGCGGAAGAAGTCACGGACGCTAATTTGACCTTTCATGGCCAGTTTAACTGCTTCTCCTGCGTCTAATTGTCCCACGCCATAATGGTTCATGGGGTCTTCTTGCACTTTTCGGACAGACTGTTTTAAGACGTTTAACACGGCTTCGGGTTCAGTAATTCCTACTGACTTCACTAACGCGGCAACTCCAGCGACATGAGGGGAAGCCATACTGGTTCCTTGATAGCCAGTAAAAACCGAATCTCCTTTTCCGGGATTAATGGTATTTTGGATAATTTTCCCTGCTTCACTCCCCCCTGGTGCGGAGATGTCAATGCCAGCGCCATAATTGGAATAGTTGGTTTTGTTTCCTGCTGCATCGAGGGCGGAAACACCAATGACATGGGGATAACGGGCGGGATAAGCTGCACTATTTTGACTGGAGTTTCCCGCAGCGGCGACAATCACAACATCTTGATCATAGGCGTAGTTAATGGCTTCTGAGAGGAGGTGACTATCTCCAAATCCTCCGAGACTTAAGTTAATGATATCTGCCCCATTATCAGCAGCGAAACGGATGGCTTCGGCAATGTCGGCAATTGTGCCACTGCCATTGCCATCAAGGACTTTAATGGGCATAATTTTGGCTTTGTAGGCAATACCTGCGACCCCATAGTTATTATTGGTGGATTGGGCAATGGTTCCCGCGACATGAGTGCCATGCCCCACGTCATCATCTGCTTTGGTACGATTGTTAATGAAGTCGTAGCCTTTGACCAATTCGGTTTGTTTTAAGTCGGGAACTTGACTGACTCCCGTATCAATGACAGCAACGGTTACCCCTTCTCCCTGCGACTCATCCCATGCTTTTTCTAGGTTAATGCTGCGGAAGTTCCATTGTTGGGAATAATAGGGGTCGTTAGGGATTGCAAAGGTTTGATAAATATAGTTTTTATCAATGGCTTCTGTGGAGTCTTTTAGCAGTTTCTTAAAGGGTTTTAGGGAAGGGATGTCTTGTTCTGATTTAACTACATAAACGCGATCGCGCTTAGAAAATTCACTATTGAGTTCGGCAGTAACACCATACTCTTTTTCTAGAGTGTTGAGTTTATTTTCTACTACTGATAAAGGAATTTCATCGCGAAAATCGAGAACATAGCTGTTATAAGTCCCTTGGGGAACTGACGCTAAAAAGTTCCAGAGGGCAAGGGTTAATCCGAGGATAAATAAACCGAAAATAAGCAGTCGTTTCATAGCGATCAGGATGAGTCGGTCAGGTCGGAGACATTAACTTTATGTTATCATGCGTTTTTAATCTCTTTTGTAGCTAACTGAACTGAATCGCGCTTCTTCACTTTCAGCTTTCTAGGCTTGGAATTTTTGATCCGTTTTTCGAGCCATAATCAAATCATTGCGGT
>JBKHER010000106.1:0-8328 GCA_046540715.1 Halothece sp. | reverse complement strand
TCACTGGTCACTGGTCACTGGTCACTGGTCACTGGTCACTGATCACTGGTCACTGGTTAACATTTGATTGAGTAAAGAATCTACTTCACTGTCCGAAAGCTGATTTAATTCTGAAATGAGTTCTTCTGTCTCATCGCTACTAGGTTGAATTTCTGAAGACTGATGATTTTCTTCGGTACTAATTAGAGAGGCTAATCCAGCGACAGTTGGGGTTTCAAACAGGCGATTTAAGGGAAGTTCTTGTTGAAATCGATCGCGCAATGAAGAAATAATCTCTGTGGCGAGTAAGGAGTGACCGCCTAATTCAAAAAAGTCATCATTAACCCCCACTGGTGAAATCCCTAAAAATTGTTCCCATGTGGCAGCAACAATGGTTTCGGTTTCATTGCGTGGCGTAACATAGGGAGTATTGAGATCAGGACGGGGATAACTGGTATCTGGCTTTTTCGTGGAAAGCGTGGCAAGTTTTTCTGTGAGAGATTGCGGTGTTGTGCTACGTTGGATTAACGTTGGTAAATCTTTAGTGCAGACAATCACCTGTGCAGAGGCTAATCCCTGTAGCCGTTGGAAGGCTTGCTTCCCTTCTCTGGGAGAAATCCCCATAGCCAGACTTTCTTCTCGCTGTTGCTGCAACATTTCAGGAACAGGGGTATTAACAGCCATTCCCACCTCTTGCCAAGTATCCCAGTTAATCGCGATCGCGCGTTGTCCGTTACCATTACAATAATGAGCGAAACTATCGAGAAACGCATTAGCCGCACAATAATCCACTTGTCCAACTCCCCCAATTTGGGAACTGAGAGAGGAGTTAAGAATCATAAAATCCAGTTGATCCCCTAGAAGATCATTCAGGATCTTGGTTCCTTCGACTTTTGCCGCGAGAACACTTTTTGCTGCTTCTGGGGTTTTCAGCTGCATAATTCCGCCACCAGCAACCCCTGCGGTATGAATTGCCCCGTTAATTTTGCCAAACTTTGCTTGCGCTTGTTCAATGACAGATGCCATAGAAGCGCGATCGCTGACATCGCCAGTTAAGACTAAAACCTCACTCCCTTTTTCCTCTATAGTTTGAATTTGACAGATTTTTTCCCTTACTTGCGGATCAGTTTCTTCTCCTGTTAGCCAATCTTCCCATTCCTCGCGATCGGGCAATCCAGAACGACTGAGTAAAACCAGCTTGGTTTGTGGGGTTTCTGCAATGTGACTCGCCAAACTTAAACCAATTCCCCCTAAACCGCCAGTAATTAAATAAACCCCTCCAGCTTTAATCAAAGATTCCGTTTCCGCAGTAACAGAAGCGCGATTAAATGTTTGTCGCCAACGATAACCATGACGATAGGCAATAATCGGATCAGATGTAACTGTTGTTAATTCCCTGTGTAACGGTTCACTTAAATCCCCTTGTTCGATTTCTGTTGCATTGAGATCAATTAAGCGACAACGAATCTGGGGATATTCTTGGGGAATTACCTTACAAATTCCCTGAATTACTGCTTTATCGGGAGATAACGGTTCATTTCCGATTACCTCATATTGTCCACTACTGATAACACTGAGAGAAACCGAATCTGATAAGTCTTGTTTTCCCAATGCTTGCACTAAAAACAGTAACCGATTAAAACAGTGAGTTACTGAAAGAGGGGAAACCGTCCATAAGTGAACAATGTGATCGGGAAAGCGATCGCGCAATCTCTCCAATAAAGTCTCATAATCTGATAAAGCGTCAGGATTAATACGATAACTGTTTTCGCCAAGCTGGGTAAACCCTTCTCCCACTGCAACCGTAATGATGCGGCTTCCCGTCTCCGCTAACTGCTTAACCAATGCTTCCCCTAACCCAGTCTCATCTAAAAAAATTAACCAGCAATCATCGAACTGTCTTTCTGGCGGTAAAATCCCTCGCTGCCAACTGGGAACATAGAACCATTCGCTAATCTTTTCCGTTTTTTCTAGCTGAGAGAGAGACGGCTTTTCTTGGTGCGGCGGATTAATCCAATAACGTTGACGTTGAAACGGATAAGTGGGTAACGGAAGCAATTGTCGTCGCTGTTGCTGATAGAATGCTGACCAGTCGGGAGAAATACCATTTAACCAGAGTTCTCCTAAGGCTTGTAAAATTTGAGCGCGATCTCTAGTTTTCGCTTTCGGATGGGGTAAAGAAGAAATAACCGTTGCTGTGTCACTGTGTTGTTTAATCAACGTACTGAGAGTATTACTTGGTCCCACTTCTAAGAAAATACATTCCTGTTGTAAAAGCGTTTCCACCCCCGCAGAAAATTGCACCGTCTGACGCAGTTGTTTTCCCCAATAATTGTGATCAGTGGCTTCTTTTGCCGTAATCCAAGTGCCACTCAGGTTAGAAATAAAGGGAATTTTTGGGGGATGTAAGGTAATTTCTCCCACCTCAGCAACAAAGGTTTCCACAATGGGATTCATCATGGGAGAGTGAAACGCATGGGAGGTATGAAGCAGACGGCTGTTAATTCCTGTGGCTTCCAGTTGAGATTGAAACTGACTAATAGCGTCTTCTTCTCCCGAAACCACACACAAATTTGGAGAATTAATCACCGCTAACGCCAAACTATCGTTTAATAACGGCTTAATTTCGGTTGCTGAAGCATTAACACTTAGCATTCTCCCTTTTGGTAGCGACTGCATCAGTTGACCCCGTTTAGCGACCAATTGCAACGCATCGGGAAAAGACATTACCCCTGCTAAACAAGCTGCGACATATTCCCCAATACTATGTCCGATTAACGCTTCTGGTTGAATCCCCCAAGACTGCCAAAGTTTTGCCAAACTGTATTCAATGAGAAATAATGCAGGCTGTGCGAACTGAGTTTGGGTTAATTGTTCTGCTGCGGAAGTGGTTTCTGGGGGATAAAGAATCTCTCGTAAATCAAGATTGAGAAAGGGTTGTAAAATTTCTGCACCCTGATCAACGGTTTCTTGAAAGACCGCTTCTGACTGGTACAATTCCCTTGCCATATTGATCTGTTGCGTCCCCTGTCCTGGAAATAAAAACGTAATTGAGCGCGATCGCGCTTGACAAAAACAAGATTTTGTGGTATGCAAATTGTTAACAAGGGAATCAACAGTTGCCCCCACTGCCATCCGCCGATACGGGAACGCTTTGCGAGTGGTATTAAGGGTATAAGCAACATCCGCTAGATTCAGATCAGGATTAGCCGTGACATATTGGCTTAAATTCTCGGTTGCCTCATCGAGAGCGTTTTCTGTTTTTGCCGAAAGAAGTAGGAGTTGTTCCGAATAAGAAGGAGTTGTCGCAAGCGAGGGCGGCGCTTCTTCTAAAACAACATGAGCATTGGTTCCCCCAATACCAAAAGCACTAACACCAGCGCGACGGGGGGTTTCTTTTCGCTGCCAAGGTTGGAGTGTCGTATTGACATAAAAAGGGCTATGGTCAAAATCAATTTCGGGATTGGGTTCTTGGAAATGTAAGCTAGGAGGAATCGCCTGATGATAGAGAGAAAGCACCGTTTTAATTAAGCCAGTAACACCAGCCGCTGCATCAAGATGTCCCACATTACTTTTTACTGACCCTAAAGCACAAAATCCAGTCTTCTGTGTACCCGTTTGGAATGCTTCTGTTAACGCTTGCACCTCGATTGGATCACCTAAAGGCGTTGCTGTGCCGTGGGCTTCCACATATTGGATACTAGTGGGATCAATATCACTGACTAATAACGCTTCCGCGATCGCGCTAGCTTGACCCTCGACACTAGGAGCGGTATAACCCACCTTCGTTGCGCCATCATTATTCACCGCCGAACCTTTAATCACCGCATAAATGGTATTCCCATCAGCTTGAGCCTCTTCTAGACGCTTGAGAACCACAATTCCCGCCCCACTCCCGCCAACAGTGCCTTGAGCTTTCGCATCAAAACTGCGACAATGACCATCAGGAGAATAGATGCCCCCATCCTGATAGTGATAACCCGCCAAATGAGGCACTTTCACCGAAACACCGCCAGCAAGGGCAATATCATTTTCTCCATTGAGTAAACTAGAAACGGCACAATGGACTGCCACCAGTGAAGTAGAACAAGCCGTCTGCACCGTCACACTTGCACCCGTGAGATTAAACAAATAGGAAATCCGAGTCGCGAGAAAATCCTTATCATTGCCAATCAGGGTTTGAAACGCCCCCACAGAATCCAATTCCGACAATTTATGATGGAGATTATAAAGGAGGTAAGTATTGCGCCCTACGCCAGCAAAGACTCCCACCCGTTGTGATGTCGTTTCGGGGTTACAGCCCGCAGTTTCTAACGCTTCCCAAGCCACTTCTAGAAATAAGCGTTGTTGTGGATCACTCATTTCAGCCTCTCTAGGGCTATAGCCAAAAAAGTCCGCGTCAAACCCTGCAATGTCATCTTTGAGACGCGGTGAGGCTTTCACATAATTGGGTTTTTCGTAAGTTTCGGGAGGAATTCCCCCTTGGGCTAATTCTTCCTCCGTTAAGGGAGTAATCCCTTCTTTTCCCTGTTTCAGGTTTTCCCAAAATTCATCAATGTTTCTCGCCTCGGGGAAACGCCCCGTCAACCCAATAATGGCAATGTCGTTTGTCATCGGTGTCCCGTGTATTGTGGATATCGTACCTTTAGCTTATTCTAACTTGATAAGATTTCTCAACAACTGCCCGACTCTTATTCCAGCTTGGGAAACTCTTGTTGCAGTTAATTTAGTAACTGGTCACTGATCAAGGCACAATCGCCAAGGGCAGTTTACAAATTCTATCAAGAGAGGTTACTATTTCCAGTAATTGATAACGATTAGTAATAAATAAAGCAGTGAACTTAATTGGGAATCCTCTTCTAAAATACGCTCTTATCTCCATAACCCCCGTTTTAGTTGCAAGTGCCGTTCAGGCTCAAACAGAACCCTTAAATATCACTGATATTCAACTGAATAGCACTGCTGATGAGAGTCTTCAGCTTCTCCTATTTTCCCCTGATTCTGATCAAATAGAAGCCTCTTCTACCGAAATTGGAGAAAACACCCTTGTTGTGGAAGTTCCTAATGCTCAACTACAATTACCGCAAAGGGAGAGTATTCGCTGGAGTGATCCCTCAGTAGAAATTACAGAAATCAGCGTGGTACAACAATCTCCTGATACCGTTCAAATTACGGTTCGTGGCGCAACTGCTGTTCCTAATATTAACGTTGGTTCGGTTCCAGAAGGATTTGCGATCAATTTCCCCGAACAAGGGAGTTTAGCTGAAACAACCCCTGATAATGAGCCAACATCCGCAGCCACCCCCGAAGATGAAGTCATTGAGTTAGTGGTGACAGCCACTCGCACCGAAGAAGAAGCTACCGATATTCCCCGTTCCACAACTGTTATCAATCGCGAAGAAATTGAACAGCAATCGCAACTGTCCAATAATCTTCCTGATATTTTAGGAAATACCGTTCCTGGATTAGGGCCCCCAAGTCAAAGTGCCTCTAACCGCGCTCAAAGGCTACGAGGGCGTGAACCGTCGGTTTTAATTGATGGCGTGCCAGTAGATAGTAATCTCAGCATTTTCCAAGATTTACGCAGTATTTCTCCCGATGCAGTGGAACAAGTGGAAGTGGTACGTGGAGCTAGTTCCACTTTCGGGGCTGAAGCTGGGGGAGGCATTATTAATATTATTACTCGCCAGCCAGAAGATGAGCCTTTTATTGCTCGGACTAAATTTAAGCTGGGGCCAAGACTTTCTTTATCCAATTTTGAAGAAAGTTTTGGGGCTGGAGTCGAACAATTTTTCTCAGGAAGATTAGGAGATTTTGATTATCTTTTTGCCACGTCTTTTGAAGGCACTGGGAATACTTTTGATGCCGAAGGGGATCTTATTCCTGTGGGACGCTCACAAGGGTTAGATAATCTCGAAACCTTCAATATTTTAGGAAAAGCGGGGGTGGATATTACCCCTGATCAACGGCTACAGTTAACGGTTAACTATTTTGATGATAAACAAGACCCGCCCACTTTATCAGACCCCAGTGTAGATGATATTGAAGAGCGAGTGAAAGCCCGACCCCTTGATGTTAGCAATGAATTTGATATTGAAAATTTACCGGGACGGGAAGATTTAACCTTAAGTTTGAATTATTCCCATGAAAATCTTTTAAATAGTGAATTCAATGCCCAAGTTTTTTATAAAGAATCAACCACTTTAACCATCCCCGAAGATAATCGGAATACGATTTTTCAATCTGTTTCTAGAACCATTACTGACTCGGAAAAGTTTGGGATTCGTCTTGATGCCAATACCCCTTTAAGCAATAATTTAGATTTGTTATGGGGAGCTGATTATTCCGATGAATCTATTGAGCAGCCCTTAGAAATTTTCAATGCCAGAGTGTTTGAAGAAAGTGGCGGTACGCGCTTTGAAAAAATTGAAGAAGCCTTCTTTTCCCCGCCTTTTGACTTAGAAAGTATTGGATTATTTAGTCAATTAACTTGGGAAGCTAATGATCAATTATCCTTAACCGGTGGCTTACGATTTGAACGGTTTGAAATGTCAGTGGATGACTTTAATGTTCTTGGGGGAATTGATTTTCGTGGCGGGGCTGTACCTGATGGCGTTACGGGGGGGGAAGTAAATTTTGATGATATAGTGTTTAATATGGGAGCCGTTTATGATCTCAGTGAAGAAGTTAATGTGTTTGCTAATTTTTCTCAGGGATTTTCTGCCCCCGATTTTCGTCGTTTTCTACGCTTTTTGCCCGAGTTTGTTTCCCCACCAGCACAAGTCAACGAAGACATTGATATTAATGAACCCATTATTGTAGATAATTATGAAATTGGCATTCGGGGCAATTGGGATCAAGTTCAAGCCTCCTTGGTAGGATTTTTTACTTGGTCGGAATTAGGTCAAAATGAACGTGCCAGTGAAGATGGAAGTTTTCTCGCTTCCAGTCGTGAACCGACTCGCACCTATGGCATCGAAGCCACTGCTGATTATCAAATGAATGATAATTGGGAATTTGGGGGGAATTTTACTTGGGTCGAAGGAGATAGTAGCCCAGAAGACGTGGATGGCTTTATTCCATTGAATACGGTGAATGTACAACCGATTAAAATTGGTTTGTATGTTCAGAATCAAACTACACCCACTTGGTCGAATCGTTTACAAGCACTGATTGTTGGCGATCGCGATCGCGCTTTTGAAGAAGAAGTCAATGACAATACTGTTGACCCCTTTCCCATTGAAGGTTACACCACCGTTGATTGGATTAGCAATTTACAGTTAACAGAGGATAGCAATCTCACCTTAACTGTACAAAATCTATTCGATAATCAATTTTTCCCAGTGGATTCTCAAACCCAGCGTGTGAACCGACAATTTGCCGCCGGGTTAGGGCGCACTGTCAGTTTGCAATATCAAATTAGCTGGTAACTTATGTTAGGACGTTTAACTTTATCAATTTTCTTTCTGGGGCTATTTACGCTCACTGCTTGTAATAACCAAACCGTGGATCGCCCTATTCCCGATCCGGGGCGAACCATTACCCATGCTAGGGGAGAAACAGTGGTTCCCCAAAATCCCGATCGCGTTATTGCACTAGACAATATCGCTCTCGATAGTGTTCTCGCTTTAGAAGTAGAACCCATTGCCGCCTTAATTAACGAAAATACAGGCGATTTCCCAGTTCATCTGCGCGATCAAATCACCGAAAGAACGCAAAAACTCTCTCCCAATCAACAAAACCTCGAACGGATTACCCAACTTGATCCCGATCTCATTATTGGGGGAAAAAATGTAGAAGCCGTTTATAATCAACTCAACCAAATTGCACCTACCGTATTATTAGGAGAAAGTGGAACCAGTGCATGGAAAGAGAAACTATTACTAACCGCCGAAGCAGTGGGGAAACCAGAGAAAGGAGAAGCGCTTCTAAAAGAATATCAGCAACGAGCCGATGACTTAGCCTCGCGCTTAGAAAACCCCGAAGAAATTGAAGTTTCCGTAGTAAGAGTATTACCCAATGGACTGCGACTTTACCAAAACGACACCTTTGTCGGGGGGATCCTCAAGGATGTGGGATTATCTCGTCCGGCTAGTCAAGATGAAGATGATCTCTGGATGCAAATTTCACGAGAACGCATGGAATTAGCTGATGGTGATGTGATCTTTGTGTGGAGTTTAGGAGAGGAAGCAGAAACCACCCAAAAACGCTTAGAAGAAGATCCCTTGTGGAAAAAACTGGATGCGGTTCAAGCGGGAAACGTCTATCAAGTTCCAGGCTATTGGATTGGTCGTGGCCCCATTGCAGCGAACAAAGTTCTAGCGGATTTAGAAAAAAACTTATCTCTTT
>JBKHER010000105.1:0-8328 GCA_046540715.1 Halothece sp. | reverse complement strand
GGGGGTTAGGGGGGATTTAGGGGGGACTTTTTACAAATGAGATCATATTGCTATAGAGCAACCAACAAGCCTTTCTGGTGAAACGATTTTACCCCACTTTGAGATCGATTTAGAATTGATTGGGAATGAATGAAGCAGAAATTTTAGGCTAATTGGTGAAATCAAGACCAACCTTAATCAATTTCCCGCGCGATCGCGTTTTTTGGGGTTACAGTAGATCGAGATTAACGCGGATTTCCAAAGTTTTATCAATATAATTAGTTCTAAAAAATACTACTTTTCTCTTAAAAATTATAGGAATTTATGGAAAATAATTAATTATTTTCATGAAAGGAAATTAGTTCTTGCTAATTTAATAATAACATTTCCAATTTAGCATAATCATTGGGCTACAGCCATCCTTCCTATGAGGTGTATTTAATCAGAAAAAAACTCTACAAAAAGAGGGAGGATAACTTCTATTAAACTTGAATAAATTAGAGTTAACCGTTCAAAACAAAAGGTCAACACCACCCAATCAATGATGAATAGTTATACTTTGGCCACTACGCCAGAATTGTTAAGCGTTGGGCAATTTAATCTGGTGTATAATGCCTTCTCTCTCACCATTGCAGCGATGGTAGCTGCAGCTTTGTTCTTTTTCAACAGTAAACAGTTAGTTGGTAATCGTTATCGAGTCGCTGTCATTATTTCAGGAGTCATTGTCAGCATTGCCGCTTACCACTATTTTCGTATCTTTAACAGTTGGGAAGCAGCGTATCTCCTTGAAGAAGGAAGTTATATTGCAAGCGGAGAGGCGTTTAATGATGCCTACCGTTATGTCGATTGGTTACTGACCGTTCCTTTACTATTAATTGAAGCAGTAGCGGTACTTGGTTTGCCGAACAAAGAATCCCGTCCCCTCTTCATTAAGTTAGCAGTGGCAGCGGTTTTAATGATTGCGACAGGTTATCCAGGGGAAATTGCGGACACAATCAAAGAACGTGCGATTTGGGGCGCAGTGAGTACCGTTCCCTTCGCCTACATTTTGTTTGTGCTATGGTTTGAGTTGAAAGGCGCGATCGCGCGACAAACAGAACGAGTACAAACCCTAATTTCGGGAATGCGCTGGTTACTTCTCGCCTCTTGGGGAGTCTATCCGATTGCGTATCTGCTACCAGAAGTCGGCATTACTGGCGCAACCGCAACAGTGGGAATCCAAATTGGCTATACTGTAGCTGACTTACTAGCGAAACCCATTTTCGGATTGTTAGCGTTTTCTATTGCTCGGATGAAGTCACAAGCTGAAGCTGAAAGCAGTATTCCGGAATCATCAGTCTCGGAAGCCAAAGCTAGAGCTTAAGCTATTGAATTGATAATCAACTGAATAGTAGAGGCAAGGGGAGTCTTTCCTCTTGTCTCTAAAGTTGATCAATGATTGGACAAAAAGTTTCTAATTAACTATGAAATATCATATTATCTATGATGGCAATTGTAATCTTTGTGTTTCCCTTGTTCAACAAATGGAAAAACTAGATCAGGGACAACAGTTTGATTATATTCCCATGCAGGATCAAGCTACCTTAAACCGCTTTGGGATTACAGAAAAAGATTGTGAGCTAGGAATGATCTTAATTGATGCTCAAAACCCGAATCTTCGTTGGCAAGGAAGCAACGCCGCTGAAGAAATTGCTCGTAAAATTCCCTTGGTGGAAGGATTAATTGCGTTATATCAACAAGTTCCCCCATTGAAATCGATTGGCGATCGCGCTTATAGCGAGATACGTGACAATCGTTATCAATGGTTTGGCAAACGAGACCAAACTTATCATTCCCCCTATCCCATTGGTTGCAAGGCTTCAGATCCAGTCAAAGATTGACCAACGGAAAAACCAAGACAGCTATGATAGCCATGTGAGGAATTTTGGAGAAACACTATGCCATCGATCGCGCTCATTGATTATGATATGGGAAACCTGCATTCGGCTGCTAAAGGCTTAGAAAAAGTGGGGGCAACCACGACCATTACTGATTCTGCTCAAGTCATTAAAGATGCTGATGCCGTAGTCATTCCAGGAGATGGGGCATTTGATCCCGCCATTAAACATCTGCAAGCCAGAAACTTAATTGATCCCATTAAAAGCGCGATCGCGCAAGGAAAACCCTTTTTAGGCATTTGTTTAGGCTTACAAGTGTTATTTACCTCCTCCGAAGAAGGAAAAGAAACTGGATTAGGGATTATCTGCGGAACCGTGCGTCAATTTCACCCAGAACCGAATTTAACCATTCCCCACATGGGCTGGAATGCTTTAGAGTTTACCCAACCGAATCATCCCCTCTGGCAAGATTTACCTGACAATCCCATGGTTTATTTTGTCCATTCCTATTATGTTGTCCCTGATCATCCTCAAGTTTCCGCTGCCATGGTAACCCATGGAACACAACGAGTCACTAGCGCGATCGCGCAAGATAATATTATGGCAGTCCAGTTTCACCCCGAAAAATCCTCTCATATTGGCTTAAAAATTCTCTCTAACTTTGTCCGCCTAGTTGATGAAAGTTCACTCAGAAACATCACGTTTTAGAAAGAAGCTAGCAATAAAAATTCCAATGATTGCTAGTAAAGCCATGGGATAAAAAACAAAAGTATAAGAACCAAACCAGTCTCGAATTTGCCCTGTGATTACTGTTCCAATTAAAGCCCCAACCCCATAAGCGGTAAAGACAATTCCGTAATTTTGAGCATATTGCTCAGGATTAAAAAACCTCAAGGTTGTGGTAGGAGCGATCGCTAACCATCCTCCTAAACAAAACCAAAACACACAAAAGGCAATGAAGTAGGTAGCCGTATCTCCCCCTTGAGCATTGATCATCATAATACAGGCAATCAAAATCAGAGTATAAGACGCGATCGCGACATAATGAGGTTTAAAGCGATCACTTAGCCAGCCAAAAAGAGGGCGACTCAAGCCATTAAACAACGCAAATACCGCCACACTTGTCGCCGCTAACCCAGAATCAATCTTAATAATTTCTTCACCCACTGGGCTAGAAATCCCAATCGCACTTAAACCAATTAACGTTCCAATGGCATAACAACCCCATAGCCCATAAAAAGACTGACTTTTCAGCATATTATTAGGATAATTGAAAGAAACCTTAGATTCGTATGCCTCTAAATTGTTTTCAGGATGCCAATCTTTCGGAGGAAGCCTAAGCGCGATCGCGATTCCCAGAATAATTACAGTAAAGATAACCCCTAAAATCCGCAAGGTTGGTTGTACCCCATAATCACTAATTAACTCATTGGCTAAAGGGGCGGTAATAATGGGAGAAAGTCCAAATCCGATAATGGTCAGTCCCACTGCTAATCCTTTTTGATCGGGAAACCATTGGGAAACTATCACCATAGGAACACCGTAAGCAATTCCAACACCTGTTCCCGCAATAACCCCATAAGTAAGTACCATCATCCCAATACTCTCGGCAAAGCTAGAAAGAATATAGCCGCTACCGACAACAATTCCCCCAAGGGCTGTCATTACCCGAACTCCCCATCGAGGAATATAAAAACCAGCAATGGGCATCAGGAGAGCATAGAAAAAAAGGGCAACGGTATAAGGTAATAGACTAGCTGTCGCCCCAATATTAAGTTCCCCTTCTAAGGGTTTCCTAAAAACACTCCAAGAATAAACACTTCCTAAACAAAGTAAAACCAACATTCCCAACGGAATCAGTAGCCATCTTCCTTTTATGGCAGGAATCCCAAAAATCTTCAAATCAGTTTTCTCATTAGATATGTTCATAGGCAATTAGTCATACTATTTTCAAAAAGTCAGGTTACAGTAGATCCCCCCATTCGACAAGTGGAACCCTGAGCATTGGGAGAAAACAGATGGCATCGATCGCGCTCATTGATTATGATCTGGGAAACCTGCATTCGGCTGCTAAAGGCTTAGAAAAAGTGGGGGCAACCACGACCATTACTGATTCTGCTCAAGTCATTAAAGATGCTGATGCCGTAGTCATATCAAATCCGTTTGATTAATTGGCATAGCGAGCAAGATGCTCGCACTCCTCAAACGATTGGTAAGTGTAGTGGGAGCGTCTCGCTCCCTAACTCCAAAATCAGGGTTAATTTCTCGGATTTGATATCATTCCAGGAGATGGGGCATTTGATCCCGCCCTTAAACATCTGCAAGCCAGAGACTTAATTGATCCCCTTAAAAGCGCGATCGCGCCAGATAAGATGATGGCAGTGCAGTTTCATCCCGAAAAATCCTCTCTAATTCCGTGAAAAAATCCCCTCTTTACTAAAAAAAGGGGATACTGCATTTTTTTTAGAGCAATGCTTTAATAAACCGTACCGCGCTGGGCTTGGGCATCAATGGCTTTTTGTAGATAAAGATTCAGGAATTGCCAGCCATTAGAGAGATAAGCAGGAAGTTTACGAACAAATTTCACCGCTCGTGGCGCATCTGTCTTATCAATACGACTGAGTTTTTGATTATTTTTTGCACACACTTCTAAACGGTTAAAGAAGTTGGGGTTTTCCACATCTAAAATGGTTGGGAAAACACGCCCTGCGGTTTCGTTGGTTTTCTTGATGACATACTGATCATACTCTCTGGTATCTAAACCTAACTTTTCATAAAACCCAGAGCGTTGAATATCATTGAGATACATGGTGGCAAAAACCGCCAGTAAGAAGAAACGACACCACAACCGAGAGACAAACCCTGTAATCACAAAAGGCTGGGCTTGCATAATGGCATCAAAGAAGTCCCCGTGACGGTTTTCATCTTGACACCAGTTTTTAAAGAAGCGGAATAAGGGATAAATTCGATATTCAGGATGTTCTTCTAAATGACGGTAGATGGTGATATAACGCCAGTAACCAATTTTCTCCGAGAGATAGGTGGCGTAAAACACATATTTGGGTTTGAAAAAGGTATATTTACGACTCTTAGTCAGAAACCCTAAATCTAAGGAGAGATTAAAATCGCCCATTGCTTTATTGAGAAAGCCAGAGTGACGGGCTTCATCCCGTGACATTAGGGTAAAGCACTCCGCTAAAAGCGGATTGGAGTCTTTCAAGCGTCTCCCCAATTCTTTATAGAGAAGGAAGCCCGAAAATTCCGCCGTGCAAGATCGTTCTAAAAATTCCACAAAAAGACGGCGGGTTTCTTCGTCTAAATGTTCCCAAGATTGATTAAATTCTTCATCGCGAATGAAATGCTTTTGGTTATAGTCGGCGCGGAATTCTTCTAAAATGGCGCGTAATTCGTCTTCATTGATGGAAATATCCATCTTCGCCATTTTGTCAAAGTCGGTGGTGTAAAAACGAGGCGTTAAAAGGGTTTCTTTCGCGGGGGCTTTCACCCCAGGGCGTAATTCCTGCTGATCTTGTTTATCTGCTGTATTAACCATATTTTATTGCTTAGAATGAATGCTCTTAAGCCTGTGAGGGAATTCTCGTATTTTTTCTCAGTTTACCAACGAGCTAGGGCGCGATCGCGCTTCCTTGTTAACAATTGCAACAAAAATCTATATCTCTGGGCATATTTTGTTAAAATTTGTAACAATTAGCGACGCACTGCCTCCAAAATACGGGAATAATAAAACTTGGTGCTAGTCATCCCCTGTCGCTTAATTTCAAAGCCATTTTCTTGTAGAATTTTGATCACCTCAGCTTCAGAATGTTGATAAGCGCGGGTAGTTTTACTTGGCCCAGGGAAAAATTCTCCAATTTTCTTTAATAACGTGAGGAAAAAGGTTTTTGGCGCAAAACTAATAATAAAACGGGATTCGGCACAATCCGCTAAATGTTTCACCATTCCTGGAATATCACGGTCTGGATAATGAATTAAAACATCTAAACAAATCACTGTGTGATACTTGCCACTAATTGCTTCGAGATCACTAACAGAAAAATGGATATTATGATCTTCCCCTAAAGCCTCATTGGCTTGGGTTTTTGCTTCCTCTACCATCTTCTCAGAGATATCACTAGCATAAACCGTTGCCCCTTCTTTCGCTAGAGGAATCGCGAGGCTACCGGTTCCACATCCTGCGTCACAAATGGTAAGCTCAGATAAGTTTTCGTCAGTTTTCAACCAATTGACAACTGTTTCAATAGTTTGTTTGTGTCCTTCCCGAATATTTTTTTGCACCGTGTTAACTTCACCCTCGCCGTAAATATTGCGCCAGCGTTCAAAGCCCACGGCATTAAAATAGTCTTTAACAATTTTTTTATCGTCGGTTTTCATTTTTGTTATTCGTTATTTGTTATTCGTTCCATGGGGGAAAGTTAATAATTAAGTGTTAAGCAGTCGTTTCCAGGTGAGAGTTTGTGTCGAGTCATCCCAATGCCAACGTAATAAATTAGCAACGGGTTGTCCCACACTTAACCCCTCTTCTCCTAGAGCTTCTCGGGGGCTTTCTGTCGCAAGCGCGATCGCGCCTCCAATATCACACACTCCCCACTCTACCAGATTCTTCACTCCCGACAAGAGAGAAAGCGTCGTTCCAGCTAACGTTCCATCTTCCAGTCTCGCTGTTCCCTGTTTAACCGTCACTTCTCGCTTATCCCAAGGATAAACCCCATCTGCTAACCCCAAGGCTGCTAAGGCATCACTGACCAGAAACAGGCGTTTACTCCCCTCGCCCATTCGTAATAATAACCGTAACATCGTTGGCGAGATATGTTGACCATCAGCAATGAAGCCACATTTCACCCCTGAATGAGTCAGTGCTGCCCCTAATAACCCCGGTTCACGGTGATGAAGGGAGGGCATCGCATTAAAAGCATGAGTTACCATGGAAGCCCCGTCTTGAAACGCCTTGTCTGCTTCCCCTTGTGTCGCTAAGGAATGACCGAGGCTAATTTTCAGACTAGGGTAACCTCCCTTGATTTCTGAGATTATTCTCTGATCAGAGCTTATTTCAGGAGCGCAAGTTAACACCCTAACGTATTTACTATATTTTCCGATCAGGCTTCCTAAATTGTCAATGGTGAAAGGGAGAAGATGATTCTTGGGATGTGCGCCCCGTTTTTCTGGGTTTAAAAAGGGGCCTTCTAAATGGACACCGAAAATTTTTGCATAGGGAAAGTCTGGCTTTTGATACTCTTCAATATATTGAGCGATTGTAGCTAAAGCGGTATTAATTTTTTCAGGAGAGGTGGTAATAATTGTTGGTAAAAAGAGATCAATTCCTGCTTCCCAAAGAAACTTAGCAATTTGCCAGAGTTGCTCACAATGTTTTAATTCTAAATCGGGAAAAGGTAATCCTAGTGCGCCATTAATTTGTAAATCTGCGCCACCCAATGATATCCAATCCTCTTCTAAATCAATAACGGGTTCTTTATAGGTTTTATCATCTTTTTGCGGTTGAATCGTTTTAATTTTGCCATTTTCAATTAATAATTCATATCGACTCTGGTCAGATTTATTTTCAGGAAGCCGAGCATTAATTATATAAAACTTATTCTGATAAATAAAATTATTGTTGATACTTACCATTAAACTCCTTAAATCTTCTCTTGATAAAATATCTAATTATTTGTTACTTCGTTCTCTTAAGAAAACAGCGACCCCCAAAGAAGCACCGCCACCCATGAGATAATGAATGATTTCTCGGGGTAGTTCTTCATTGCCTGTAAACCCTGCATAAATGAAACCTGAAATTATAACGATAACTAATGCAAGTAATCCTAATCTTTTTAAGTTATAACTATTATTTTCTTTTAATTAATTCATTTTTTGATTAAAGTTTTTTAATGTTGTTCCTAAGCGAATTCCCGCATAGATTGCTTTATCTTGATGATATTGTCCTTTAGGGATAATAATATAAGATTCAGCTTCTCCAGGCTGTTTCCAGTCATAATAAACAGCCCATTTAGAATCAGGTCTTTTTAATTTAGTAATATCTTGTCTAAATCTAGATTTTTGCCCCGAGGTTGCATTAATTGGCAAAACATAGCGGAACGGCTTACGTTTTCTTTTGGAAATACTCGTCGTCATTTTTAGTAACTCCTTCCTATAGCGTTATCTTTTAATTGGAGTCAAACTAGATATAGCAGTCAGAAATCAGTTGTGAGACAGCAATTCTGGTTTAAGGCAATAGGCAACAAAAATTTCTTATGAATCGTTGCTGATTGCTATAGTAATTTTTTCTACTATATAAATAATAGTACATTCCCTTTTCTTCAATCAGTTTTAATTTGCCCATCTTCTCCCAGTTCAGGATACGGTTTCCCCGCTTCATCATAAGCCGCTGCTAAATCAGGATATGCCCAACGAAATAAGGTTTGGTGATAAGTTTCAGGATCAAGACGTGGCTGTTCAT
>JBKHER010000104.1:0-8341 GCA_046540715.1 Halothece sp. | reverse complement strand
AGTTAAGTAAGATCAAGGGGAATCAATTGAGTAATTCTTTCTTCTCCTTTTAATTTCACCACGCGATCGCCGACTCCATCTTTTCCCCAAAAGGGAACATCTTTGATATTAAGCGTAAAGACTCGCCCTTGATCACTGAGTAACTTAACGATTCCCTGATCAGGTTGCCCTGGAATCATCCCCGAAACGCGATCGCTGTTATTTACAAATTGCAAACCTTGTGTGCCAATATCGCCACGGCTTCCCCGTCTAATCGCATTTACGGGGATTCTTTTTCCGTAGCCTAATTCTGAAATCACTAAAAATGAATCGTCTGGTGAGAGAGAGAGACACCCCACAGGCTGTTCATTTTGTCGTAAGCGAGTCGCTAAGTTACCTTGGGCGCTACGTCCCATGGGGGGAACTTGGATTTCATCAACTTTAAACCGCAAAATTCGTCCTGCGGAAGTCGCCAGTAATAAATCTTCTTCTTCGGTAGTTAAACATAAATCCACCACGCGATCGCGCTCTTTTAATTTTAGTAAAGTTAATCCGCGATTACCAATATTTGCCACTTCTGAAGCTGATAGCCGTTTAACCCGCCCTTGTTGCGTTAACAGAATCAAATCCTGCTGCGGGAGATAGCCATAATGGAGACAAGCCTCTTCACTTTGACTGCCAATTCCCTGTAATACTTTCTTTAAGGGAGTCTTCTGTTGATAAACCGCACTCACACTCTCTTTTTTCACCGCATAGGCTTTTCCCGAATCAGTAATGGCAATTAAGGGCGTTTCAGTTTTCAATTGATCGCGAAAAACGACAAAATCTTTACTTTTACTCCCTTTTTCTTCCGTCGGTTGCTCACACCAGTAAATTCTTTCTTGTTGCGTAATTTCGATTAATGCTGAGTCTGATGGTTGATCCCTTACTTTAGTGGGAGTAGCCGTTTGCTTTTTGGCAGTTTTTTCTTGGGATGGAGATTTAGTTTCTGTAACAATGCGCGTGCGTCGCTCATTACTATAACGCCGCTTTAAGCCTCGTAATTCTTTTTTCAGAGATTTCAATAACTCCTTACGATCGCCCAAAAGCGTTTCTAACTTTTCAATTTCCCCCCGTAACTCATTGACTTCTGCTTCCAATTTTTGCCGCTCTAACCCCGTTAAACGGCGCATGGGCATCGCTAAAATGGAATCCCCCTGTTGCTCACTAATCCCTAACTGCACCTGTAACTGTGCCTTTGCGGTACTACCATCAGGGGCATTTCTAAGAATATCAATCACGGCATCCAAATGATTAAGCGCGGTTAATAACCCTTCGGCAATGTGCAACCGTTTTCTCGCCGCCTCTAACTGGTGGGTATATTGACGAGTAAGGGTTTCTTCTCGAAAGCGGAGAAAATTTTCTAATAATCCCTTTAAAGAAAGCTGACAGGGGGCATTATCAACCAAAGCAAGGAGAATCGTGCCAAAATTGGATTGCAGGGCAGTTTGATGATAGAGTTGCCCTAACACCTCATCAGAAGAGGCATCCCGTTTTAATTCAATGACAACACGCACTCCAGCGCGATCGCTTTCATCGCGAATATCAGCAATCCCCTCGATGCGCCCGCCATTGACTAATTCGGCCACTTTTTCAATCCAAGCGGCTTTATTGACTTGATAGGGAAACTCTGTCACCACAAGGGCAGTGCGATGACGACGGCGGTAATGTAATTGCTCCACATTAACCACCCCACGAATCCGAACCGTGCCACGCCCAGTGCGATATGCGTCTTTAACGCCTTCTAAATCAATAATTTCGCCCCCAGTGGGAAAATCAGGAGCAGGAATTAACTCCCATAACTTCTCATCGGGTAACTCAGGTTTATCAATGAGGGCAATCAAGCCATCGACGACTTCTCCTAAGTTATGAGGGGGAATATTGGTAGCCATCCCCACCGCAATCCCCGAACAGCCGTTGAGAAGCAATACTGGCAACTGGGCAGGTAAAACCACTGGCTCTTGTTGGGAGTTATCAAAATTACCCACAAAGTCAACCGTTGCCTCTCCAATGTTATTGAGGAGGGCTTCGGTGGCGAGGGGGGCAAGTCGCGTTTCCGTGTAACGCATAGCGGCAGGGGGATCATTATCCAGAGAGCCAAAATTGCCATGTCCAGCTAACAGTGGGTAACGAGTGGCAAATTCCTGTACCATCCGCACGAGGGCTTCATAAACCGCTTGGTCGCCATGAGGATGATATTTCCCCAACACATCTCCAACTACCCGAGCGCATTTGCGAAAGGGACGATCGGGGGTTAAGCCCAACTCGTGCATTGCATATAAAATCCGTCGATGAACTGGTTTTAAGCCATCACGGACATCGGGTAAGGCTCGCCCGACAATGACGCTCATCGCATATTCTAAATACGATTGTTGCATCTCCGAGTGGAGCGCGGTGGGAATAACTTTATTGCCGCCCGTAAGATTTAACTGTTTTGCCATGCCTAGTACCTATTGCGGTTAGAGAGACTTTAACTACTTTGGATCAGGTGGGGTAATTTGTAAACGAGTCAGGGTTGCTTCCATGGGGGGAGAGAGGAAAAAGTCTGCCGTATCCGTCAGCAATTTTTCTCCCCAGAGATTCTCTTCTAGAAAGTCAAGATTACCATAGCGTTCATCTTGCTGTAAGGCTTCTTCTGCTAAAGCCTGGGCTTGTTCTTGGTTTCCTTGTTCATACCTTGCCACAGCAATGGCAAGTTTGGGTTCACTAGAGTCTTCGGCTTCGGCAATTTTGACGGCGGTTTCCCAATGCTCAATTGCTTCTTCCAAATCTCCTTGTTCATAGCGAATTAAGCCGATATTGTTAATTGCTGGCCAAAATCCACTTTCGAGATTATGGGCTTTCTCATATTTCGCGATCGCGCTATCATAGTCATCCAGTTTTAAATAAGCATTGCCGAGATCAAAGAGGGCTTCGGGAGCGTTGGGTTCGATATCTAACCCTGCTTCTAACTCCTCTACCGCCTGTTGATAGTCTCCTTGCCGAAAATAAGCTGAGCCTAAAGTAAACAAGACTCTTGCTTCGGTGGGGGCAATCTCATGGGCTTTTTCGAGGGCAACAATTGCTCGATCAGTATTTTCATTTCTAGCTTGTAAACTGCCTAAAATAAACCAAGGTTCATATACCTCTGGCGCGAGTTGGGTAGCCACTTTTGCCCGAGCTAAGGCAGCCTCATACTGTTGAAAGCGAACTAATTGGGCAGCATCTTGAGCCAATCGAATCCCTTGCTGTTCTAAGTTTTCAAAATTCGGTTCTAAAGTATGTGGCAGTAAGGCTTGGGAATAAGCAGGGGGAATCGCAAGCCCCCACATTCCAGTACAAGCAAGTAATGAAATGACCAGATTCTGTTTTAATCCCATAAAATCCCCTATTTTAGTTAATCTTGTCCTAATATAGTTCAACAATAACGAGCTTTTTTAACAATGACCATTACCATCAAATTAACTAAAGATAGCATTGATCACTTGGACTTATCACCACTGCAGCGTGAATTAGAGCCAATTCTAACCCAAGGAAAGTTAACTGAATACGAACAGCAATTTCAATTTCAGTTTGATTATCCCCTAGAGGAGAGTGATCCTCGGGAGTGGTCAGAAGTTCCCGAAGTGCGTCTCTGGTTTCTCCGCCTAGACACGGTTTATCCTTGGTTTATTTTCTTTCTCGACTGGCGCAATGGGGAATTAGCCCGTTATACTGCTATGTTAGTCCCGCACCAGTTTAGCCGTGCTGAAGGCATCCAGTTTAATCCTGAGGCGTTAGAACTGTTTGTGATGCGAAAGGTGTTTGTTTTATATGACTGGTTAAAAATGCAAGAGGTGTCTGGTTATGGGCGGATTACGTCTTTTAGTCAAATGTTAGGCTACGACGTGGATGAATCTTTTTTTCAACAGCTTTAATATTCGTTATTTGTTATTTGTTACTAATGACCAAGTGTCGCTGTAACCAATTCAGGTTAAATACTTCGGCGTAAATGGGATTACGAACGGTGATTAAGCCTTGTTGATTTTTTAAGACTAATCCAGATAATAAAAGTTCTGCTTGTTCTGGACTATTATCAGGAATAATCCCTTGGGATAACGGGGGGGGAAAGTGAGAATAGGATGTCGAGGGGTAAGAAGAAGTGAGAATTTGTTGGTAAGTCTTGAGGAGAGGAAGTTGTCTTTTTTCATAGTAAAGAACGCGATCGCGGATCGCCCTAAGATGTTGCGGCTCATCATTCATTTCCCAGTTTTCAATAATGCGCGATCGCGCTATTTTTTCCACTTTTTCCGCTTCTTCTCCCGCCTTAATATAGTCCGAGTTTAAAGCCACTAATTGGCATAATTTTTGCGTTAAAAAAGGTTGTCCCCCCGTCCACATTAAAATCAATTTTAAGACTAAATCAACCTCCTTAGCTTTATTGATTAAGCCAATTTTTAACGGGGAGGTTTCTTCTAACCTAAACTCTGATAAAGTAATGGCTTTCCCGAGATTAAAGGGAGTGCGACTTTTATCCTGCATTAACTTCGGGGGGGTTGTTACCCCAAATAAGGCAAACCCTAAACGATTATAAATGGGATTTTCGGCTCGTTGATGATAAAAATAACGAATGGCAGCAAAGAAATCATCCATGGAAAAATCCAGACTTAACACACTATCTACTTCATCAAAGCAAATAATAATTAATTCCGTTTCAATATAACTTAAAACAATCTCTTCAATAAAGCGAGTAAACCGTAACACTGGAGACAGCATTGCCCAATCTTGCCACCATTGTTTTAAGTTTAATATTTTTCTTAACTGTAATTTTCGCGCTAACTCAAAACATAAACCACAATACCATTGTTCTGAGGTTACTTCTACCGTTCCCATATTAGTTAAATCTATGGAAACACAAGTAATTCCCTCTTGGCGCAAATGATACATGATTTGTAAGCGCAGGCTAGATTTTCCCACTTGTCGGCTATTAAAAACGTAGCAAAATTCTCCTTTTTTCAATCTTTGATATAAGTCAGTATCTCCACCCCGTTTAACATAAGTGGGATGATTAAAACTAAGCCCACCTCCTACTTGATAAGGATCATTAAAATTCTCAAAACCACTGGCACACATTATATTATTCTAGTTAATTGAATTGAGGCGCGATCGAAAATAATCGTAATATAATTGGTAGCGAATTTTTATAGAATTTCCCACTAAGTTAACTAGTCCAAGGCTTTGTAATTTATAAGCAGTAATGGGGGAAACTTCAATGAGGTCATTATTAGTTACCAATTTTTCCATAGCAAGACATAAATTTGGAGATTTTTTTAAAGTGCTGAACAAGCGATGAAGATGATGGCGATAAATACCGCTATCAGTGGGTGCATTTTCTAAAATGTCTGCTATTATAAAATTTCCCTCCCACAGATAATATAAGGCAAGTTGAATTAAATAGGGATGTCCACCGACCATTTCTAATAAAGGACGTAATAATTCCTGTCCTATGTTCCCTGCTGCCCAATCTAAATGATATTTAAGGGCGAGTGCTTGAACTTGTTCTAAACTCAAGTCTGGTAAATAAATGGGTAAGCCCACATTAAAGGGAGATTGATGGATATCCAAAGGCACGTAGGCTTCTGTAGAATGAACCACAATTAACCGTAATGACTGCCAAATTTCATTTTCATTGGCTTCTTCGTGCCAAACCCGTAATAAGGGTAAAAAATCTGCCGCAACATTAGGATAGGTAAAAACTCTTTCCACATCATCTAAAGCGATAACTAGAGGGGTATCTAGTTTGGGTAGCACATAATCTTCTAGATAGTGGGTGCAATTTGATTTGGCAAAGCTAGGGTCATGATCCCAGTATTGATCTAAATTGGGAGTAATTCTGAGTTTACGAGTTAAACTTCGACATAGCCAGCGCAAAAAAGAATTGAGATTGGTAAAACTTTCGGCGGTGGCTTCTTCGCAACTGAGGCGTAGGGTTTGGTAGCCTTGATTTTGAGCATAGCCCAATAAGCGGTAAAGGAGAGAGGTTTTCCCCATTTGGGTTGGGGCTTGAATGCGAATTAATCCTCCAGGGTGTAAAATTTTTTGATAACATCGCTGTTCAATGGGAGGACGTTCAATGTATAGGGGAGAATCAAGGTTTAAAGGAAGTCCTGGAAATTCTGGGGAAAAGAAAAGAGACTTTTGGGGGGAGATTGAGAGGGGGGGATAAGCGTATTGGCGGAAAATGGTGTGTAAATTACTTTTTGTTACTTTTTTCCCTAAAAGTTCGCTCAGTTGTTTCCAAAGATTAGAACCGACAGTGCGGATATAACCAGAATCATATCCTAATTCAGCGGCAATGTCTTGGTAACCTTTTCCTTGCCAACAAAGACGAAAAACAGATGCTTGTAGGTCGTTTAAGCCTTCTGGTTGTAAGAATTGATCGAGAAGCGCGATCGCGTCATCAACTGTCATAATAATGGGGTAAATCAGAGACTATAAAATCAGACTTTAAAACTATTGTGACCATTTCGGGCTAATTTTTAGACACTTGTGACAAAAGACACTTAAAAATGGCGAGCTTAAATCAAAAACGAGAACCCCTCACTAATTTAATTCTTTATCATCTTTTCAAATGGTCGGTGGTTAGTCCCGCCTTTAATGTTTATTATCGGGGCAGACTCTATGGCAGGGAAAATGTCCCCAAAACAGGCGGCTTAGTGGTAGTTAGCAATCATGCCAGTTTATGTGACCCTCCTCTGTTATCTTGTTGTGTGGGCCGTCCTGTTGCTTATATGGCAAAAGAAGAATTGTTTGAGATTCCCATTCTGAAACAAGGCATCTCTCTTTATGGGGCTTATCCGGTTAAGCGGTCGGCTGCAGATCGTAGCGCCATTCGAGCAGCCCTCAAAACAATTGAACAAGGATGGGCTGCAGGCATTTTCCTTCAGGGCCATCGTACCGTTGACGGACGAATTACCGCTCCCAAGTTAGGAGCGGCTATGATTGCGGCTAAGGCTAAAGTTCCTATTTTACCGGTTAGCTTATGGGGAACGGAAAAAATTCCCCAAAAAGGAGTCCGTTTTCCGGCGATCACCGCCCGCATTGGTGAACCGCTTTCTCCCCCTGTTTCCAATAAGCGCGAAGCCTTAGAAAGTGTTACTCAAAAATGTGCTGACATGATTAATGAAATGCACGCTCAAGGAAGATAGGGATTTGTCTTTTGTAAACCAGTGATCAGTGAACAAATAACCAATAACTAATGACACCTAACTTTTTAAAGATTCGCTTTCATGACGAGAAATGGCAATTTCGATCGCGGCATGGAGTTCTCGTTCCTTAAAAGGCTTGAGAATATAACCATAAGGTTTGCTTTCTTTCGCTCGTTCTAGGGTGCTTTCTCCCGCATAAGCCGTCAGATAAATAATCGGAAGATTATAATTTTGATAAAGCTCAGTGGCGGTATCAATACCATCAATGTCTCCTTGGAGATTAATATCCATTAAAACTAGGTCAGGACGATTTTTTTCGGCTAACGCCATGGCTTCTTCGCCAGAGGCAACGCGCCCAATGACTTCATAGCCCATTTTTTCTAAGCGTCGGTTGATATCTAGAGAGACAACCGCTTCATCTTCAACAATTAAAATTTTCTTAGCTAACATCATTAAAATCTTTTACGTTCAATGGGTTTTGGAAAAGTAATTTCAAAACTTGCTCCGGGGTTATTTTGAAATTTTAAACGACCACGGAGTTGTTGCGTTAAAGATGTAATCAGCGAAATACCTAAAGAGGTAGCTTGACTAGGATTAAAATCTTCAGGTAAACCAACTCCATTATCTTCAACTTTTAAGCAAAGCGTTTCCTCATCTATCAAACCTAAGAAAATATAAATCCTACCACGCCGTTCATTGGGAAAACCATGTTTGAGAGAATTAGAAATGAGTTCATTAATGAGAAGTCCACAAGGAATGGCACTATCGAGGTTCATGGGAATAGATTCAATATTCATTTCCGTTTGAATCCAGTCGGGGTTGACATTATAGGAAGCAAGAAGATGATGAGCTAAATCTCGGATATATTCGGCAAAGTCAATGTTGGTAAGATTGGCAGCTTGGTAGAGCTTCTCGTGAATGAGAGACATGGAACTAATGCGATTTTGACTTTCTTCGAGAAGGGCAAGGGCTTTTTCGTCTTCTATGGCTTGGGATTGGAGGGAAAAAATACTGGAAATAACTTGTAAATTATTTTTAACGCGATGATGGACTTCTTTTAAGAGGAGTTCTTTTTCTTCTAGGGAGGCTTTCAGTTGGTCTTCAGCTTCTTTGCGTTGACTGATATCGCGACAAACCCCAACAATTTCGCCATTTTC
>JBKHER010000103.1:0-8344 GCA_046540715.1 Halothece sp. | reverse complement strand
ACTTTATCACGATCCCTTAGTACGACAGTATTACTTGGGAGATAAATTTGACCGATAGATAGCAGGATACAAGCCTCGCCCTTCTAGGACGATTTCATTACCATGAAAAAAAAGTAGCAGAAGCGTTAACTCCTGCTACCGAAAAAAATTTAACTAGCAACTTGTTTTAGTCGTCATAAACCCGACATTCTGCAGCTTCAGGATTTTCATCACAGTATTGTTCTAAAGAGGTTTTCTTGGGCTTTTCGGAGCGTTGATGGGCATATTCGGCTTGAAGTTCTTCAACAGTATCCCAAGCAACAGCGCAGTCTTGAGACTCAGTTCCTTCTTCGCCACATACCTCTCGGGCTTCTTGACGCTGTTTTTCAATTTGTTCTTCAATATTACTCATAATTGTTACTCCTTTAAAAAAGGTCTGCTAAGAAAAAAATTAGTAGGTCTTTCTATCTACTCCTTACCACCTTAACGTACATTGCCCAATTGACATCTCTTCGATCGAGAGAATTTAATTTGGGCTTTAGAATCTCCCCTGAGCCATAGATTTACTGCTCAGTAGAAAGACGAAGGGTATATTGATCGCGATCGCCATCTTGATCTCCGACATAAATTTTGTATTCTCCAGGCACCCAAACCCCTGACATAGAAGGTTCTTCACCGGAATCGGGTAAGATGCAAAAACGACCATCAGGTCCTTCAACGAGGAGGGTAGCCTTACTACTTGCTCCTTCTAAACTCATCCGCATATAATTCATTTTTTCGGTCACTTCAATAACTTGTTCGGGAGTTTCAGAAATAAAGCCACAGTCGCTACTATCTACCTCGCCACCAGAAGTAACGTCGCGAGTAATGGGTTCAGAGAGGTTACCGTTGACAGAAATTGATTCTGCAAGGGAGCGAGTTGTGGTTAAACCGAATAAAATAGTGAAAAGGGTGGTTGTGATTAGGAAGGTGTAATGTTGAAGTTTCATTGTTAAGGTGATAGAAGTTCAGACCATTGCTGAGGCTTCTATTACTATTATTACTGACTGCCTCATGCACCGAGATTAATTTGTTCACCTTTCTTAGCTGTCCATTTTTTAGAGGAACTTAAAATGAATCAACCTAATACCGATTGGGAAAAGCGACTACAGGAATTAGAAGCGGAAGTTAATGAAAATAGTCAGCAACAACAAACCTCTAGCCAAAAGACGGATTTTTCCTCACCATCTCCTCTCAATATGGGATCCCAAGACTTCTCACAGCAACTACAAGGAATTAAAGGTCAAGTGCAACGCTGGTTTCAGGGGCTGCCCATAATTGGGAAAGTGATTGTGGTTGCAATCGGAATTGGCGTAAGTTTATCGTTATTAAAGACGGTGTTTCAATTAGTGACCTCCGTGTTAACGTTAGCGATTCTTGGGGGATTAGGATATGTCGGTTATAAGGTATTCATTGCAGATAAAAACTCATCCCAAAATTAAGGAGTGATTCGATCATGCGTTTGTTAGGAAAGTCTGAGGTGAAAATTTCCCCGATTTTAATGGGAACTTGGCAAGCTGGAAAAGCCATGTGGACCGGGATTAAAGATGAAGAAACCATTCAAGCGATTCGCTCAGGGGTCGAAGCTGGAATAACAACCATTGATACGGCTGAGATTTATGGGGAAGGCTATTCCGAACAAATTGTCGCCCAAGCGGTTGCTGAGATTCGGGAGCAAGTGCAGTTAGCAACTAAAGTCTTTCCCACTCACTTAAAGTATGATCAGGTCATTGAAGCCTGCGATCGCTCTTTGAAAAACCTCAAAACGGATTATCTCGATTTATATCAGATTCATTGGCCCAGTGGTTCGTTTAAGAGTGAAATTGTTCCTGTCTCGGAAACCATGGAGGCGCTGAATCAATTAAAACAGCAAGGGAAAATTCGCGCGATCGGGGTGTCGAATTTCTCCCGAGAACAAGTCGCCGAAGCCCAACAATATGGGCAAATTGATAGTGTACAGCCTCCCTATTCCCTATTTTGGCGACAAGCGGAGAAAGAATTAATTCCCTACTGTGTCGAAAATGATATTACCGTCTTAGCTTATTCTTCTCTTGCTCAAGGCTTATTAACCGGGAAATTTGGACCCGATCATCAGTTTGACCAAGGAGATCATCGCTCCAAAAATAAACTGTTTCAGGGAGAGAATTATCAACGCGCCCTGAGCGCGATCGCGCAATTACGACCCATGGCTGAGAAAAAAGGCTGTACCTTAGCCCAACTCGCCTTAGCTTGGTTAATCGCCCAACCCAATACCTGCGCGATCGCGGGAGCAAGAAACCAGGAACAAGCCCTTGGCAATGCCAAAGCCCTAAATGTCAGTTTATCTGAAACTGAACTGAAAGAAATTGATCAAATTGGAAGACAAGTAACTGATCACTTAGACGAAAATCCCGTTCTTTGGACATTTCAAGTTTAGGTAAAACATGGCACAATATAAGATAAGTGACCTCTTTGACAATTAAATATGTTCAAGGGCTTCTTCGTTGAAATGGTTTTCTTCCCCTTGAGGTCTCGCTTAGTAATCCTCATTAGTAGTGTTTTTATTCTTAGTTATTCTTCCACTACCTTTGCTTTATCGGATTGGGAATTTAATCCTGAAACTGCCCAATTGCAATTTACCCTTGAAACCACTCTCACCCCAAGTTACTTTCTCCTTGATGATCCCAAGCGCATTGTCATTGATCTTCCCGACACTCAACTCAAAGGAGACTCGATTAAACAAAATTACCAAGGGTTGATTCAAAAAATTCGTATTGGTCAATTTGAGGAAGAAACCGCCCGTATTGTTCTTGAACTCTCCCCAGATGCTGAAATTCCCTCGAATGAGATTTCCTTAACGGCTACTGCTAAGGGGAAAGAGAAAACATGGCAACTTCAACCGAATATTAAGAAAATTGAGTTGCCGCTTTCTGACCTGATGACAATTCCGCCATTAGAAGAGAACACTATTATTTCCTCTCAACCAGTGCAAGTTCCGCCCCCTCCTTCAACCAAAACGGCAAACCTTAGAGAATCGCCACCAGAATTGAGCTTATCGGCGGGAACTCAATTTCAGTTACGTTATCGCGGAGAAAAAACCTTAAAATTAAAAGCAGAACAACCTTGGCAAGAAGTGCTTTTTTTAGAAGAAAATCTGACTAATGAGAAGGGAGAATTAATTGCCGTAGCCCAAACACCTGTTATTGGCCACTTTGAAACAACTTCCGAGGGAACTCGTTTTGTCACCCAAGCTCTTCTTACCACCCTCGAACCCACAGAAGCCTCTCAAATCAATTCAGTAATTCCTTTAAAAGCCTATTCTGCGCTGTTTAGTGATATAAACCTAATATCAGAGTCAAATCAAATCACGATTCCTCCTGATACTATAATTGCCGTAGAATTGAGAGAAGACTGGAATGAGCAAAGATGAAACTAACCACTGAGCTAAGCTTAAAAATTAATATTGAAGGGAGTCCGGAGCAGACTCTAGATGTAGCTCAGGAGGAACTTATCTTTGGTCGTTCTTCGGAATGTGACGTTTATCTTCCCTATACGGAAGTATCCCGCCGACACTGTAAATTGCGTCGCCTCGCCAAAGGACAATGGCGCATCGAAGACTTAGGGAGTACCAATGGAACCCTTTTAAATCAGTCTGCTCTCACCAAAGCGACACGACTTCAAAATGGAGATATCATTCAAGTTGGCAATGTGATCGTAACCGTGCAGTTAGCCACGGGCAATGCGCCTTCTGAATCTTCTCAAGCTGAGTTGAATCAAAGCAGTAGTACAGAAGTAAAAACCATCCTTTGTAACGCAGAAGAATTAAGACAGCGTTGGATGGATGGGGATCAGCGCAAAGATCCCTTAAGTACCGAACATATTGCTCATGCTCGTTTACAATATATTGTCGAAATTGCGCGAGGATTGAATAGTGCTGAATCCATTGAGGCAATTTTCTCGCGAGTGGAAAGCGTCATTTTTCAAGAACTGCAAACCGTTGAACGCCTCGCATTACTCATTGATGTGGAAAGATCAGGGAATTTAGAATTGTATAAGGCTGCTTCTCGTAAATTTGAAAAGGGGAATGGACACAGTTCCCATCGTCAGGAGTTGAGTGATCTTTACCAAGGAAATTGGATCAGCCGCTCCATTTGTGAGCAAGCGTTTAAGGAAAAGGTAGCCATTAAAACCAAGAATGCCCAGCTTGATGATCGATTTTCGGATACAAAAAGCATTTTAATGAAGGGAATTGGTGGCGCTTTAGCTGTTCCTTTATGGGATGAAAAGGAAGTTGTGGGGGTTCTCTATGCAGACGCGACGATGGGCTTTGATCATCTTGATCCCAATCAAGATCAGGATTTAAGTTTCTTTTCTACCATTGCCAATTTAGTCGCTTCCAGTGTCCAACGGTGGCTTCTCACCCGAAAACTTCAGCAACAAGAACGTATCCGTCAACGGTTAGAACGGTATCACTCGCCAGCAGTGGTACAACAACTAATTACCTTTGGCGCAAATGAAGAGGCAACGCTTACCCCAGTCAAAGCAGATGTCAGTGTTTTATTTGCGGATATTGTTGGTTTTACCGCCCTTTCAGAAGAATTACCGCCAGAAGAGGTAGCAAAATTATTAAATGGCTTTTTTGAAGAAATGTTAAAACCCCTATTTGCCATGGGGGGAACCTTAGATAAGTTTATTGGCGACTGTATTATGGCGTTTTTTGGCGCACCGGAACCACAGTCAGATCATGCCGATCGCGCAGTCAAAGCGGCAAAAGCAATGCTTGAACGTCTCGAACAATTAAATAAATCTCAGACTTTACCTCACCCGCTAGAATTACGAGTGGCGATTAATAGTGGTAAAGCTGTAGTAGGAGATGTCGGGAGTTCCCAGCGCGTCGATTATACGGTATTAGGGGGAACTGTGAATTTAGCATCTCGGTTAGAAGCGGTTTGCAAGCCCGGAGACTGTGTCATTAGTGAAAACACTTATCAGCGTCTTAAACACCAGAAAGCATTTTCTCCTTTAGGAAAATCCAAGTTTAAGGGCATTGATCAACCCATTATGGTTTATCGTGCACAATGGTAATTATACCCACTAATTCCTTTGACTTGAACCATTTATGATCAATTTTCTCAAGTGAGTATGGGAAGGGAAATTGAGCAAGTTGCCCAAGTTACGGGTCTTTCTTCAGAAGAAGTTAGAAAATTATAGTCATTCCAAAGAAAAACCATCAAGCTGAGAGTGGGAGCATCTTGCTCCCTAGTGCAGGCTGGTGGAAATAGTTATACAGTTTCTGCGACTTCGCAAACTCCTTTTGAACAGAATGAAGGCAGCTTGGTTACTGGTCAATTACTTCTGAGGCTCTGCACTAGTAGCGACCGAGACGGTCGCATTACGGAAAATAATTGGAATAACTATAATAATTAACAATGAACCGTAAAAGTTCATGATTACTCGATGAATTATTGATTCCCAACCAAAATGGCTTAGGATATTAAGAAGGTGTTGCGCTCTAGGGAGAAGGAATTAATTATGGCGGTGCAATTAAGAAAGCCGATTTTAATCGGAGGCGTTGGCTTATCTTTCTTATTATGGATGGGATCAATGCTTCAAGATCCCCTGATGGGGGTTGGAGAATGGGGAATCCCCAGCGCGATCGCGCTAGGAACAGGTTTCTGGTGGTGGCAATCACGCCAAGCCCCGTCAAACACTCCGAAGGAATTACCAACCATTGATCAAAAGGCTGTGGAAACCGAAATTCAGAAGGCGCAAACCGTTCTGGATCAAATTCGAGAAGAAGACTCAGAAACTGATCTTTCCCACCTTCAAACCTGTCTCAATAGCCTTTGGGAAAACTTAAATCGCGACTCTCTCAATATTGTTCTCACCGGGGGGAAAAGTGTGGGGAAAACTAGCCTCAAAGCAACGCTAGATGTTTCGCCCCATCATATTAGTGAAACTTCTCCCCTGAATCAAACCCATACCGATCACGAAACCATAAACGCGATCGCGCTCAGTAGCGAAATTGTCATTTTTGTGGTAAATGGCGACATCACCGACTCCGAATATCAAACCCTTCAACAGTGGTGTCAACAGCAACAAAAACTTCTAGTCGTCTTTAATAAACAAGATCAGTATTCCTCAGACGAGCAAGCGGTTATTTATAAGCAATTGCAAAATCGGCTCGATTCCCTTCTTCCTGAAAGTGATATTGTCACTAGCAGCGCCGCCCCTAACCCGATCAAAGTCCGAAAAGTCCAGGCCGACAGTAGCTATGAAGAATGGGAGGAAACCCCCTCTCCTGAAGTAGAAACCTTACAGACGCGCCTAAATACCCTCCTCAGTGAAGAAAAACTAACCCTGCTCTATCAAAGCACTTGGCGCAAAGCTCAACAGCTAAATGCCCAAGCAAAAACCATTCTTAACGAAATCCGTCGTCAACGCGCCCTTCCCTATATTGAACAATATCAATGGATTGCTGCGGGAACTGCTTTTGCTAATCCTGTGAGTAGTTTAGACTTACTGGCAACGGTTGCTATTAATACCCAGTTGGTGGTTGATCTCGGGAAAATTTACCAACAAAAGTTTTCTTTTTCCCAAGCGCAAAAGGTCGCAGGAACACTGGGAAAGCAGATGGTGCAGTTAGGATTGGTGGAATTTTCTACTCAAGCGGTAACAGGGATTCTAAAAACGAATTTCGTGACTTATCTGGCAGGGGGAACGGTACAAGGGTTAAGTGCGGCTTATCTCACTCGCATTGCAGGGTTGAGTTTAATTGAATATTTCCAAGAACAAGAAATTAATGAAACCACAAAAGACAATCTAAATCTGAATCGCCTGCAAGCCAAATTACAAAAGGTTTTCCAAAATAATCAACGCACGGCTTTGTTAAAAGGTTTAGTGCAACAGGGGAAAGAACGGTTATTTAGTTATTAGTTATTCGTTATTCGTTATTTGTTCACTGATTACTGGTTACTAATTTACAAAGGACAAGGGACTAAGAATAATCATTCGTTGCTTTGCGTAAGGATTGAATCGTGGTAATGGTATGATCAATAGCGCGATCGATGTCTTCTTGAGTGGTAAATCGTCCCATTCCCATGCGAATCGAAGCATGAGCCAATTTTTCATTTCTTCCCAGTGCGGTAATGACATGAGAAGGAGTTGTGGCTTGAGAAGCACAGGCTGATCCTGAAGAAACCGCCATCACGGGTTGTAAGCCTAAAATCAATGCTGTGCCATCGACACCAGCCACACTGACATTTAAGTTACCCGCAAGCCTTTGGGTGGGATGACCATTGAGATAAACCCCTTCTAGTTGGGATAATTGTTCCCAAGCGCGATCGCGCAGTTTTTGTAATCGTTCTCCTTCTGTCTCCCTCTCCGCTAATTCCAATTCCACGGCTTTCCCAAACCCGACAATTTGTGGGGGATAGAGAGTTCCTGATCGTAAATCTCGTTCTTGTCCACCCCCCTGTATTTGGGAGGCAATGCGGACTTTAGGGTTACGACGACGCACATATAATGCCCCAATCCCTTTTGGTCCATAAATTTTATGCGCGGTTAAAGACATTAAATCAATGTTCATCGCCTCCACATCAAGGGGAATTTTGGCAAGTGCTTGCGCGGCATCCGTATGGAAGAAAACCTCTTTTTCTCGACAAATGCGTCCAATTTCTTGAATCGGTTGTAACACGCCAATTTCATTATTGGCAGCCATCACCGAAACTAAAATGGTGTCAGAACGGATACTATTAGCAAGAACATCTAAATCAATTAGCCCATCTTCATCAACAGAAAGAAACGTCACCTCAAAGCCTAAACTTTCCAAATATAAACAGGGATCTAGGACAGCCCGATGTTCCGTTGCTACCGTAATCATATGCTGCCCTTGACTAAAATACGCCTCAGCGACTCCTTTAATGGCTAAATTATTGGCTTCGGTTGCGCCACTGGTAAAGATAATTTCTTCAGGGGAGGCGTTAATGGCTTTTGCAATCATTTCTCGGGCTTGTTTAACCCCAGCTTCTGCTTCCCACCCATAAGCATGAGACACACTAGAAGGGTTGCCAAAATGCTCAGTAAAATAGGGGAGCATGGCATCTAAAACCCGAGAATCAACTGGCGTGGTGGCGTTACAGTCTAAATAAATGGGACGTTGCATATCCGCTCGATTACCGCTATTTTTTTCTAGGATAACGTTAACTTTTACCCCAGAAGCGATCGATGGAAACTTCAAAAGGTTGTCATACAATTATAGTTATTCCAATTATTTTCCGTAATGCGACCGAGACGGTCGCTACTAGGGAGCAAGATGCTCCCACTCTCAGCTTGATGGTTTTTATTT
>JBKHER010000102.1:0-8399 GCA_046540715.1 Halothece sp. | reverse complement strand
TCTTGTTATTTTTTCTAACCTCATTGCTTCCTTAACTGATTTTTAGCTAATCTATGGGTTCAACCTTCGCTCGATATAAGAGCTTATCGCCTTTTTTATAACCGACATAACGCACCCGTACTGTTTCACCTGCGGTCACATTACCTGATAACAATTGGTGTTGCTTGGGATCATAAGGCACTTCTTCCCCGACTTGTCCAATTCTGGAGACTCCCCATGATTGAATTAACTTTTCTAGGGGATTAAGTAATTTTATCACTCGTTTGGCGGGTAAATCAGGATTTTGCGCGATCGCGCTTACAGCTGTGGGCCACTGTAAAAGCCAAGATTCAATCATTTCTAAACTTTCTTGTTCAAACTTTTCTCGTAAAGCGTCTTCCCTAGGATGAGAAATAGTTTCTGAGCAAAATAATTCCACTAATTCGGTTAAAGAAACTGACAACACCGATGACAGAGATAGCAACACCTCTAAGCGCATTTGTTTAATTTTGCCCCGCCGTAAGTTTAAAATTTGTTTTTCCGATACCCCTGCTTGCTGACTTAGTTGCTTAAAATTAGAAATTTTTACCTGTTCCATTAATTTTTTCAATGCTGGGGTATAGTCAACTCTAGAAGAATTTAATTCACTCATCAATCCCTATGAATTCTGTCTTAATTTTACTGGTCATCATCTACGGTTTAAGCCTCATTGGGTCATTTCTTGGCATTACGCTTGCCCTTCCTCTCGCACAACGACAAGAGAGTTTAACCCTTTTAATCACCCTACAAGCAGTTCTCATAGCCAGTATTTTAGGCTTTTATTTAGGCAAAAAAAGTTAAGGATTGTGTTCAATTTGAACAATTTAGTCCAGTTCAAGTTCGCTATATTAACCAGAAATCGACCTGATTGGAAAAAAACTATTTCTTAAGGAAGATTGAAATAAATGTCAAGCATTCTTTATAATTGTTAACAAAGCAAACAGCATTGCCCTAAACCTGAAAAATTGTGAGGTAAGCTATGGAACTATCTTTAGAGCAAGAATTCAACCTGCGATCATTTGAAACCCAGGTGCAACAGATGAGCCGCGAACAAGCCCAAGAGTTTTTAGTGAAACTCTACGAACAAATGTTAACGCGAGAAAATATGTACAAAGAGTTTATTAAACACGAGTGGGGAATTGATCAAGGCTATTCTGCGTAGTCTGCAATAGGCTCGTATAAAAGCTGATCGACCTCTCTCTCTTGCTTGCTCTATCAAAGGTGAACAAGCTGGGGAAAATGGGGCGTTTCAGTTAACAGTTATTACTTAAATATCCATGATGAGGTTTCCTATGGTAGAGTTGGAATAATTGAGCCAGATTGGCAAAGAATCTTCCCAGAGTTTATTAAAGTCCTTCTCTATGTTTAAGCGTTGTCTCATTTGTACGGATTTTACAGACGGTTTAGATCGTTTTGCTTATTATGTTTCTAGTCTGAGCGCGTCAGGCTTGAATTATATTATCTTTCTTCATAGTGTTCCCTATTGGGAAGAAGGAGAAATTCCCCATGTTGACAAAGAAAAAGTAGAAGCTGCTAAAAAGAAGTTACAAGTAGCTCTAGAGAACATTCCAGAAGGAGTAGAGGTCAAGGTAGAAGTTCCCAATGGGAAACCTAGTGATACCATTCCTCGCATTGTCCAACAAGAAAAAATTGAGGTTATTTTAGCGGGAACTCCCATTCGCAGTTTTTTACAAGAGAAAGTATTTGGGAGTACCAGTTTAACTTTAGCTCGTTCCACCTCAGCCCCGTTAATGATTTTCCGTCCCAATCACCTTTCTGTTTATACTAAAGAGGAATTAGAATTACGATGTCAGCATTTATGGCGATCGCTGTTAATTCCCTATAATGATGGCTCTGCTGCTCAGTATCTCGTCGAACAAATTAAAAAATATGTGCAAAAGGATGGGAAGACCCTTGTTGAAAAATGTATCCTCTTTTGGGTGATTCAAGAGGGAGGAAGATTACCCCAACAAACTCTCAAATCCCGTAAACAGGAGGCAGAAAAACGGATTGCAGAAGTTCAAAAAGATTTAGAAACTCTTGGCTTACAAGTAGAAGCACAAGTGAAAATTGGAACGCCACTTTTAGAAATTGTTCAAGCAGTTGTGAATGAAGACGTTAGCGCGATCGCGGTTGGTTCTGATGATCGAGGGGGGTTACTGCAGTGGACACTTCCCAGTTTTGCCAATGAAGTTCTCCGCAGTAGTTGGTATCCCGTTCTCTTTTTCTCCCAAGCCAGATAGACATTAATCAGTATTAATCACACTATCATCAGGATTCACCAACCGTAACAACTTCTGTTTAATCTGCGTATCAAACACTTCCCACTTTAACTTGGCATAATCAGAATGCTCATTAAAGCCATATAAAAAGCCTAAAGGAACTTCAAATCCTCCCGCCATATAACGTCCACCACCAAAATATCTTCCTTGGGTGTCACGCCCAAAGGCTTCTTTAATAAACTCATCGGGATCCAGGGTTAACTTTGTCGTGCGTAACGAGCCAATGACCACCTCTAACTCCTCATGTTCATTATGAACAATGCCATAGACAACTGCCGTATGCACATTCTCTTCCGTCACTAGGAAATCAGCCGCTTGAGGAATCGCATCGCGGTCATCGTAGCGTAAATAGCCTACCCCCGCAATGGAAAAGTTATTTTTGACAATGCGGTTACGTAAAGAACGCTCAATCACGTCCATAACTCGTTTTGAGCGCGACATCTGGAGAACCGCATCCAGTAACTGGGCATCATAAAAGCGACTCAGATAAGCCGCTGCTAAGAAATCTTCCTCTTGCGCTTGCATTAAGCGGTTGGTATCAGATCGCAAGCCGTGCATTAGGGCCGTCGCACATTTAACGTGCTTATTATTACTAGAATTAAATTTTAACAATCCAGCTTGGATGTACTGGGTTAAAATTGTCGCCGTTGCCCTTGTATTGCCTCGGACATCCATAAATTCAGCATTGATCTCCCCTTGATCACTATGATGATCGATAACAATGATAATGGGAACTTCTTGCTCACGGACTAAAGGCATAAGTTGGCTGGTGGTTCCCTGTGTATCCAGTAAAACACAGCCTTGATAAACCGATAAATCTCTTTCTTTGAGGGTTTGAATCCCCCATCGTTTGGCCGGTAATCCCGTCAGTTTAACCAAAGCAATATTTTCTTGATGGGAGAGAATCCCCGCATAGACAATATCGCACTGAATCTCATATTGTTGCGCAATTAGCTGATAAGCCCAAGCACTGGAAAGCGCATCAGGATCAGGAAAATCTTGAATAATGACTAGCTGTCTTTGTCCACGATGACGTTCTAGGGTTCTTTTGAACGCTTCTACAATTTCATCAAGGGAGGTTTCACTATGATCATAGGCATGATTGGGCTGAGTTTTTTCTGTTGTAGAAAAATGACTGACTTGTGAAGTTTTTTTCCCTTCTAAGGTTTTTCCATTCCCTTGTGGATCAGTAGAATTATTCTCCGTAATTAGATTAGATGACATATTACCACCAGAACGTTAGTATTAATTGCTATCTTATCAAGAGCGACTTGTCATGATGCAATGTCTAACTTGCCTTGGCTAAAGAAAGACAAGCCACACACAGAGGACACCTTCTCTGACCAGAGGTCAAATTAATTGCTTAGGTTCTGATCTTTGTATGGCTATACGCTGGTTTTTGCTAAAGTGATCAATTTAAGGAATGCCAATGACATATTTGCGCCATTCTTGATTACGATTGCCTTGAATATGTCTAGCTAGTTCAAAATGGAGGCTACTATAAGGACGACGCGGTGGACGAGCCAGCGGCATTTCTGCTTCTTTAGGAGTTCGGTTTCCTTTTTTGACGTTACAACGCACACAAGCCGCTACCATATTCTCCCAACTATCACCGCCACCGCGAGAACGAGGAATGACATGATCGAGGGTTAGTTGCTCTCCTTTATAGCCACAATATTGGCAACGATTACTATCTCGTTCTAAGATATTACGACGGGTCAAAGGAATTTCTTTATAAGGAATCTGAACATAGTACCGCAAGCGGATTACGGTTGGTAACGGAAAGTCAGCATAAATTAATTGTCCGTTATATTCAAGTTGTTCGGCTTTTCCTTTGAGCAACAAAACCACCGCCCTTCGCCAGCTGGTGAGGTTGAGCGGTTCATAAGAGGCGTTTAGCACCAAAACCTTGCTCATTAGCTCAATCTAAAATTAAATTAGTTTAATATTACTCAAGATGTTAGCACAAGCGTTTTGGGGTTGAGCAACTTTTAGGCTTGCTAATCAAAGGTAAAATCTTCTAGACCCACCAAGGAATTAACCAGATGCGATCATCTTAAAAGAATGATTCACCTGCAAAATAATTGATTATCTTTACAATTTTATTATTACTTAATAGTTAAATAAATATCTAGTGTTATAAAATTTAACTAGATTACTTGATTTCAGGTATCTCTAAAACATAACTGTATCGTTTGACAAAAAAATCATAACTATGACAACTCTTCCAGCACTTTGTATTGGTCAACATACTGCCCGCTATCCCATTATTCAAGGCGGAATGGGCATTAGGATTTCTGGGGCTCGTTTAGCGAGTGCAGTTGCTAATGTCGGTGGTGTTGGTATTGTTTCTGCTGTGGCGTTAGGGTTTGGTTCTACTTATTTTAACCCCAAGCAAGGCAAAAAGGACTTATTTGAAGCCAACCGCTTAGCCTTAATTGATGAATTGCAAGAAGCTCGTCGTCTTAGCCCTACTGGTATCATTGGGATTAACTCAATGGTTGCAGGGCAAGATCATGAAATCGTTACTCGCACTGCTGCTGAATATGGGGCCAATTTAATTATTGCGGGAGCCGGGTTACCGTTACAGTTACCAGAATATACCCGCGATTATCCTGATGTGGCTTTAGTGCCTATTATCTCTAGCACTCGCGCTGCTAAGGTCATTTGTCGAAAATGGGAACGTAAATACGGGCGATTACCCGATGCCTTGATTGTAGAAAATCCTAATACCGCTGGAGGTCACTTAGGGGCAAAATCTGAGGAATTGGGTGTAGAAAGTTTAGAAGCTGAACAAGTGATTCCCGAACTAATCACTTACTTGCAAGATGAGTTAAAAGCTGATATTCCAATCATTGCTGCCGGTGGCATTTGGAATCGTGCTGATATCAATCAGGCTCTGGCTTTAGGGGCAAGTGGCGTACAAATGGGAACCCGTTTTATTACCACTGATGAATGCGATGCGGATCAAAACTATAAAGAATTCCACCGAGATGCTAATCCCGAAGATGTGGTGATTGTTCCTTCCCCTGTCGGATTACCCGGACGCGCCTTGAGAAATCCATTTGCCGAAAAGGCGATCGCGCATTCCCGAGATTTAGATCGACGTTGTTTTGGTAGTTGTTTAGTTTATTGTAGTTGTCGCGATCGCGGAGAACAGTATTGTATTGCGCGAGCGTTACATAAAGCAGCTCAAGGAGATGTGGAAAATGGCTTAATTTTTGCCGGTAGCAACGCCGGACGTGCTAAAGAAATTGTACCTGTTGCTGATTTAATGGCAGAACTGGTTAGTTAGGAAAATAGCCACTGCCTTCTTATTCTTTGCCAAGGGATAATTGCTCGGAAATTGGGGGGATGAACGCTTAAACTTGACCCCAAATGAGTTTCTATCCCTAAAGGGGGGATAGGGATTACGTTAAGCAAAAATTTACATTACCATCGTTCTAGAAGACGATATATCTTAACGAGAAAGGAGACCATGGCATACGAACTTCCTGCATTACCCTACGACTATACGGCGCTAGAACCAGCAATTTCCAAGCAAACCCTAGAGTTTCACCATGACAAGCACCATGCAGGTTATGTGAAAAAATTTAACGCCGCGGTTGAAGGGACAGAATTTGACCGCAAGCCCATTGAGGATGTCATCAAAGCCATTGCTGGCGATGATAGTAAAACTCCCATTTTTAATAATGGCGCACAAGCCTGGAATCACACCTTTTATTGGTATTCGATGAAACCTAACGGCGGTGGCGAACCGACAGGAGAATTAGCTGATAAAATTAAATCAGATTTTGGTGGTTTAGAGCAGTTTAAAGAAGAATTTAAAAACGTAGGCACTGGTCAATTTGGCAGTGGTTGGGCTTGGTTAGTCCTTGATAATGGCACCCTCAAAGTTACCAAAACCCTTAATGCTGATAATCCTTTAACCGCAGGACAAACCCCACTGCTCACCATGGATGTTTGGGAACACGCCTATTATTTAGATTATCAAAATCTGCGAGGTAGCTATATTGATGCCTTTTTAGATAAGTTAATTAATTGGGATTTTGCCGAGGAAAACTTAGCAAAAGCGAAGTAATTAAGAAACGCTAAGACAAACTTTTTATGATGGGGTGTATCAATGATGCACCCTACAATTTATGAATCTTCTCTTTTGATCTAAAGAATGATTATTGATCCCCATTACCCGCAAAAGGTTCTTTGTTTTGAATACCGAGGTTTTGATCTCGAAATTACCATCGATGAAACTGATCATGAAGTTACTTATGCTGCTTGGATCGGCTATGATTACGGTTGGGCAATGGCAACCCCTGCGGCTAAATCTCGTAGTGAGGCAATCCAAAAAGCAAAACAGTGGGTGGATACTAAGCTAGGATAGTTTGGGTCAAAACGCCACTAATATAGCCAGAAGCACAGGTAAACAAGAGAATCGTTAAAGACTGCCACCGCTTAAAGGTAGTTCTTTGTAAGTCTAAACGGAAAAGTGTTCCTGCTGCCAACAATACTAATAAGCGGGCAAAAATATGAATCCAAGTGAGAAAAACCGCAAAACTAAAAGCAAGGACTAAAACGGTTAAAAAAGCACGTTTATCGGAAGCTAGCCAACTACCAAATAAAACTTCAATAATCGTAATGGGGGCGGTTAATCCCATATCCATTAACAATAAAAAACTCCCGAGTAATACCAAGACTGAAACGGCTCCTGTGGTGGTGGAGACAATCCAACCAAACACTGCACAGGCGAGAAACAGTAAGGAAAAGGAAACCCAAGGAAATTGGCGCATAAAAATAAGGAGGGTTTTTATTTGTTAATTCATGCTACACCCGACAAATCCCTTCGCCTTGTCTCCCCATCCTTCCCACAAACCAGGTGATTTCTCCGAAATGACCCTGCCTTATTAAGGGGGGAAGGGGGGTACTTTTTAAAGATGGGATTAAGACATGGCTTGAATGATGTAATCGAAGTAGGGAGCGGCTTGCTGTGCCTCTTCCTCTATTAATAAGGCTAAAGATGCGTCTTTGAGACAACGAATGGCATCCGCCATCCCCGGAACGGGAACATCAAGGGCATTGTACATTTCTCGGACTCCCACTAAGCCGATGCTTTCAATGGGTTGTTTATCTCCCGCGATAATGCCATAGGTGATTAACCGTAAATACCAGCCGTAATCCCGGAGGCAAAGAGAACGTTCTCGGGAGCCAAACGCATTCCCCCCAGGGGCGATATACTCAGGATGGAGTTTCCAGAGTTGTTTACTGGCTTGATCCACGATTTTCTTTTCGTTTTCGGCGAGGGTTTGGGCAATTTGCATCCGTTGCTCACCGGTTTTAAGGTATTCTTGAATCCCTTTGAGTTCCCCACTGGTGGGATAACGGAGTTGGTCGTCGGCTTTGAGAATAACTTGGCTTACTACACTCATGATTATTAAGATCGCATTGAATAATATCTATTTTGTAGTGTAGCGACTCTTGGGGTGATAAGAAACGGATCATTAACAATTCAATAGGTTTCTTTAATGAATTATAATCGAAGTTACACTGGTAGCGCGATCGCGCCCTAAGAGATGATTAGATGAGGAGTATAGGGATGAATCAACTTTCCTTGCGTCTTGATAAAGATACAAGTAACACTATGGGTTGGGGAAAACATTTACTTATAGCGACTCCTGCCATTATTTCCGGAATCAATTTAATTATTATCTTTACCCAATCAATTGTTGATTATGACGGTTATTTGGAAAAAGCAAGGAAACAGCTAGAAAATAGAGGGCTGATCTTAGAATGGCTTGATAATATTAGTGGCTTTTTTTGGCGAAAAGTTACCCCAGACACTGTTGCTGAACATGAAATTTGGTGGGATCAGGCTTGGGCTGTTACTTATTTCGTTCTGGCTATCTGCTTGTATTTCATCATTGTTCATTGGCAAAATGTCAAATACCTTGTTTCTGGACTCATTATAATCGCTTTTGGATTAATTTATTTACTAATTCCTGTAGATTTTTTTCCTGATTTTATGCCAGTTGCAGGTTCTTTAGATGATATAGTCATACTATTGACGAGTTCAGGAACGGGATTTTCGATATTTGGAGAATGGGG
>JBKHER010000101.1:0-8412 GCA_046540715.1 Halothece sp. | reverse complement strand
AAATCTAGTGGGCTATGAAACTAATACCACTTTTAAAAAGTCAAGTTACAGTAGATCCCCCCAACCCCCCTTACTAAGGGGGGATCGGGATATAGCGCTAATTTTTAGATATCATGTTGTTCATAAGCCGCCACAATACGCTGCACTAATGGGTGGCGGACAACATCCCCTTGGGAAAATTCACAGACAGCAATTCCTTCTACTGAGCGCAGAATTTTTAGGGCGGTGATTAAGCCCGATTGCTGGTTAGAGGGTAAATCCGTTTGTGTCACATCCCCTGTTACGACCATCCGTGAGGAAAACCCTAAACGGGTTAAAACCATTTTCATTTGCGCTGGCGTGGTGTTTTGCGCTTCATCTACAATCACAAAGGCTTTATTTAAGGTTCGCCCTCGCATATAGGCTAAGGGGGCAATTTCAATGACTCCTTTTGCCATTAAATCGGGTATTTTCTCAGGATCAATGAGTTCGTATAAGGCATCATAAAGGGGACGCAGAAACGGGTTTACTTTCTCTTGTAAATCCCCGGGGAGAAAGCCCAATTTTTCCCCAGCTTCTACCGCAGGGCGGGTGAGGATTAATCGTTCATACTCATCTTTTAAGAGGGCTTGAACGGCTAAAATTGCAGCGAGAAAGGTTTTTCCTGTTCCTGCTGGCCCCGTGCAGAAGGTGACATCATGGGATTGAATGGCTTTAATATATTGTCGCTGACGAAAAGTTTTTGCCCGAACTTCTTCTCCTCTACGGGTTTTCGCCAGAACATTTTTTTGTAAATCTTGGTAGTCTTCTAAACGCCCTGTATCTTGGGCTTGGAAGGCGGTCATGATCTCCGATTTGGAGATCGACTTCCCTTGTTCCCAGTAGGGTTGCAGCGATCGCACCACCGCTAAACACCGTTCCACAGGCTTTTCTGGACCAGTAATTAGTAGTTGTTGGCCCCGCATCACTAACTTGGCCCCTGTCTGGCGAGAGAGGGTTTTTAAGTTTGCCTCGTGGGGGCCAGCGAGCGCGATCGCGCTTTCACTACTGGGTAATTCAATGGTTTTGACCGCCTCTGTCATGAATTTTTTGGACTCACTCGATCCGATGAACGCTTCAAATTAGGTTTCGAGCGTTTTTGCGGTTTTCTTTTTTTACTTCCTTGATTGTCCTCTTTTTTTCCTTTAGGGGAAAATTCAGAGCGTTGAGTGTTTCTTCCATTTTGGCTCTCATCACTGCGGCTTTTTTGTTCCCCATACACATCTAAATATACTGACTGTTGGGCAGCTTCAGCAGCGGTTTTGAGAATTGTGCGAACCGCTTTTAAGTTACGGCCGCCGCGTCCAAATACTTTGCCCTGTTCTTCTTGTTGGAGGGCAAGACGAATCCACACTCGTTGATTTTGGTTGGTGGATTCACAGTCAATCCGCAGGTTTTCTGGGGACTCTAACAAGGGGGTGAGTAAGAATTTAACCAATTCTCGGTATTGCGGTTCATTGGAACCAATCAAGGAATTATTGACGTAATTAGGCATTCACTTGTTGATACACCTGAGCTCTTTTCAAAATCTGATCGACGGTTTCTGTGGGTTTTGCCCCTTGCTGCAATCGTTTGACAATCGCAGGGACATTTAAACGGGTTTCATTGGTTCGGGGGTTATAATACCCTAATTCTTCTAAGGGACGACCATCCCGACGACTACTGTCATTCATCGCAACAATGCGATAACTTGCTTCTCGTTTCTTTCCTAATCGTTTTAAGCGCAGTTTAACCATTATCTCTTAACTTCATCATAACTCCACACAATTGTACAAAATTTTTCCGTCATTAAGCTATCTTGTTTTTTTCTGGTTTGGCAACCGCGGTAACGGCTAACACTTTCCCCCCGACTTGCTGCAGTGTCATTTGCGCGGCTTGAACCGTGGTTCCTGTGGTATAAATATCATCTAAGAGGATAATCGGCTGTTTTGGGTTAAGTTTCTTGCTGACAGTAAAGGCGCGATCAAGTTGTTGTTGTCGCTGTTGTGGGGTTAAGCCAAAGAGGGCTTCTGTGTTTTTAATCCGTTTTAAGCCTTGGGTGTGTAAGGGAAAGTTGGTTACTTGACAAAAGGAACGGGCGATGAGTTGGGCTTGATTATAGCCACGTTGCTTTTCTTTTTCTGGATGCAAGGGGATGGGAATGACAACGGGTTGGAGAGAAGTGGGAAAGGTCGCCGTTTTTAACCAAGTTTCTCCGAGTTTTTCGCCAAGGGGACGAGCAATTTCAGGTTTTTGTTCATATTTTAAGCTCGCGATCGCGCGTTTGAGCATTCCCTCATACTTTCCCCAAGCCAAAACAGGAATTTTTCCTTTTCCCTGAAATTTTGATTGTGAGAAGCGACATTCCTCTAACTGACGATGACAATTAACACAGAGGACGCTTTCTGCACTTCTTCCACAGCAGGGACAATTGGGCTGGAGAAAGACCGAGAGAAGGTTATCGCCGAGTTGCTTCCAATTGGGCATGGTTACTGAATGATAAGGGGAATTAAGGCTAATCCTAGCGCGATCGCGTAAAAAAGCCCTACCACTTGAATTTCTGACCAGCCACTGAGTTCTAAATGATGATGCAGGGGAGACATTTTAAAGAGTCTTTTTCCGACTCCATTTTCGTCTTTAGTTGCTTTATAGTACCCGACTTGTGCGATAACTGACAGAGATTCAACGAAGAAAATCCCACTAATAATTAGTAACGGAAACAGTTGCTGAGTGCTGATTCCTACGGCGGCTAAGGCAGCCCCTAACGCTAAGGATCCTGTATCTCCCATAAATACTTTCGCGGGATTCCGATTGTGCATGACAAAACCGACACAAGCCCCACTCATACAGACGCAAAAGAGGGCTAATTGAGGATCATAAGATTGTAATAGGGCGGATAAGCCTAAAAACGCGATCGCGCAAGTGCCTCCTGCTAATCCATCTACCCCATCGGTTAAATTCGTGGCATTACTTTCAGCAGCAAACACAAAAACGGCTAATCCCCAAAAGAGAAACCCCAGAGGAAGCATGATGCCAAAAGGAAGGGAAATGGTTGTCATCTCATGAGGGTGAGTCAAGAATAAGTAAAAACAAAACGCGATCGCGGCTAGAATTTGCAATCCTAACTTCAGTCGTGGGGAAATTCCTTGATTGGACTTTTTGACTAGAATTTGCCAATCATCTACCAATCCAATGAGGGCATAACCGAGGGTAACTAAAGCCACTGCGATCACCTCAGGATGAAAGCCCGACCAAAATACCGCAACTAGAAGCGCGATCGGAACTAAAAAAATCCCCCCCATGGTGGGAGTTCCTGCTTTTTTAAGATGAGTTTGGGGCCCATCTTCCCGAATAAATTGCCCCGCTTTAAGACGTTGCAAAATGGGAATGACAAAAAAACCGAAGCCAGTTGTGGCAACCATAGACACTAATAGCGGTAGGGTAAGGGTAAATGGACTATGGGAAACATCAAGCGCGATCGCGCCACTGAGAATAACCACAGTTAAAATCCAGAATAATCCCTTCCCAGATTGAAAAATAAGTTCGGGCAATTTTGTTTCTATCACTTCCTCATTTTCACCGAAACGCATTCTGTTTCAGAATATCAAAGAAATCATCAATTAGAACAAGCAGGAGGGAACCGATTGAACTATTGGAAGCCATTGCAACGTGAGGAAAGTCGATTATTTGTGATTTTAGCAACAGGTTCGTTAATCACCATGACAGGAGGGGTAGTGAGTCCCATTTTGCCAGAAGTCATTACTAGCTTAGAATTTGATCCCGCTTTAGCTGGAAACTTAGTTAGCATTCATGCTTTAACCATTGCCCTGTTTAGCCCGCTTTTAGGCTTTGTTGCTGATAAAATTGGCCCCCTGCGCGTCTTAGTCCCATCATTGGTTTTATACGGCGTTTTTGGCGTTATTGGGGGAGTTTTGAGCAATTTTTGGCTACTCTTAGCCAGTCGCGCTTTAATTGGGGCAACCGCAGGCGGGATTGCAGCGGGAAGTTTGGGGTTATTAGGCAAACTCTATGATCAACAACAACGAACGCAAATCATTGCTTATGCCACCGCAACCTTAACCGTAACTGGCATTATTTTTCCCCTTTTAGGCGGTACTGTGGGATCAATTCACTGGCGGTACGCCTTTGGGCTTTATCTGATTGCGTTTCCTCTTGCCCTGCTGACAATTTTGACATTTCCCGAAGTGAAGGAAAAAACGAAAAACAAGCCTCCTGAAATTTCTGCCCAATTAAAGCAAGTTTTATTCACCCCTGCGGTATGGGAATTATTACTACTGGTTGCCCTCACTGCTGCCATTATGTATGCTGTGGTTATTTATGCCCCGATCTATCTGCAAGAAACCTTGGGATTAGGTACACTGGAAAATGGCGTATTACTTGCCACTCGCGCCTTAGCTGCTGCCCTGATTTCGGCATTGGGATTAAAATCGATCGTGAAAAAATTGTCTCTTACAGGCGCGATCGCGCTAGGATTTGGGTTAATGGCGCTTAGCCTCTTTACGATTCCTCTCCTTACTTATTTTCCCTTGCTTCTTCTCTCTGCTTTTGGCTTTGGAATTGGATTTGGCTTAGTTTTACCGAACCTCTACAGCAGTTTATCCCACGCCTCTCCCAGTGACGTTCGTTCCAGCATCCTTGCGATTGGGATTGGGACTAGTTTTTTGGGGCAATTTCTCTCTCCTGTTTTCTTGGGCCCGATTTTAAGTGTTAGTGGCTTAACGGGAGTGTTTAACACCGCTTCTGTTGCTGCTTTGGCAGGGGGAATTTTTCTCTTGCGACGGATGCCCCACTAGGGGATGTTAGGCTAGAATTTAAGTATAGATGATTTCAGACCTATCCCCAGCCAAATAGTTTAGACATGGTAACAACTCCAGAAAAAACCCAACAAACCAGCCAAGTTTCTCCTAATAATAACAGCGATCGCGTTGCTGTTTTATTAATGGGTTACGGCGAAGTGGAAAGTTATGAAGATTTCGCCAACTATAATGAACAAGCCCTCAATTTATTAACCGCAAAATTTGCCCCAGTTCCCCTGTGGATGTATCCCCCACTAGCAAAATTACTGGCTTTATTTGACTTTCACGAATGGAGTCACCAACACGATAATTTTATCTCCCCCCACAACAAAATTTTTGAAGCCCAACGCGAGGGAATTGAACAAGAATTAAAGCAAACTTGGGGCGACCAAGTGGCTGTTTTTAAGGCGTTTAATTTCTGTAAACCCTATCTTCCCAATCAAGTTTTAGCAGAAGTAAAAGAACAAGGGTTCAATAAATTATTAATCTATCCTCTCCTTGTTGTTGACTCCATTTTTACCAGTGGAATTGCCGTCGAACAAGTCAATGAAGCCCTTAACGAACTCAATGATGGGGAAGAAGAACAATGGTTAAACGGAATGCGTTATATTCCCTCTTTTTATAATCAGCCAGACTACATTGATTTAATGGCAAAAATGGTGGAAGAAAAAATTGAAAGCGAACTCGCTGAAGGATATCTTCCCTCAGAAATTGGTATTGTTTTAATGAATCATGGTTGCCCTCATAAAGCCAAAGGATTTACCTCTGGCATCATGGAAAGTGAAGCCCTTTATGAAAGTGTGCGCCACAAATTAATTAATAAGTATCCCCTCATTTCTGTGGGCTGGTTGAACCATGATACACCACTGATTGAATGGACACAGCCCAATGCTGATTTAGCTGCCAAAAATCTTATTGAATTAGGGGCAAAAGCGGTTGTGATGATGCCCATTGGGTTTGCTACCGAAAATCACGAAACTATCCTTGATGTTGACCATATTATTCATGATGTGAAACGTCAGCATCAAAATGTTGAATTTGTGCAAATGCCTTGTGTCAATGATCATCCTGAATTTTTAAGCATGGCAGCGAAATGGGCTAACCAACAAATTGAGGAATTACTATCAGAAACGGCGACGGTGGTTAATCCCCAATTAGCTGGTCAAAGTGTTAGCCATTCTCATGATCATGGGCATGATCATAATGGTCATCACCATCATCACTAGGGATCAAAAAACAGTTGGAGTTTTCCCTTCAACTGTTTGCTTCTAATCATTCTTCCACTTGCCAACTTTGCGCGATCGCGCCTTCATCAACAATCCGCTTGGGACGTAAAATTAAAATTACTTTTCCTAATAATGTCTGATTGGGGGCTTTTTCAAACCAACGGATTGCTAATCCATCTTCCTCCTCAACAAGAAAATAACTATAAAGGTACCATTGGGTATCAGCGCGATCGACTACCACTAAAAAGGTTTCATTGGCAAGAGTGTCTGCTTTCGGTAGTTCTTCTCTCTCACAGGGAATGGCAACGGGATCACTGGCAGACCAGACCATTTGCCACCCTGGAATTGCCACCCACTGCGTCTCTGCCTTGACTTTAGTAATGCTAAATTGTCCCTCAGGCTGTGGTTGAGAATAACTCTGAAATTGAGCGGAAGAGATTTTTAAGTGAGGGGCAACGGGAACAATTCGCGGTAATTCCTCCTCTTGTTCAAGGCGATATAAGGGTAATGTGGGCGCTGGTGTTGTGGGAACGACCGTAAAATCGCTCAGAAGGCTCTCAATTTTCTCTCTCGCCGTTTTTGAAGCAGCATAACGGAGTCCTTGGGCAATCAGGCGCGATCGCGCTTGTAAGTCCTTTTTTCCTCGGGCTAATTTCCAATAATGATAGGCAATCGCATCTCCCGCCGTATCCGTAAACCCTTCTGGAAGACGACTTAAATAAGAAAACTCTTTTACAGCTTTAGCTACTTCATGGGCTTCTGACTGGTTTAAATTCTTATCTACAGCTAATGTGGCAACTTCAGTACGTTCTTTTGGGGGAAGAATCCGAAACTCATAGAGAATATCACTTCCCTTCTGAGTAAAATGTTCTTGCACCTGATCTTCCACCCCAGCTTTGACAAGACTCTCGTACACTTGCGCTGCTACAATTACTTGATTTTGGTGAACTGGTTCAAATCCCGTTTCCTCAAAAATGGTTTGGGCATTGTACCCCCCTTTTTGTAACTCTTGGCAACTTTTTCCCCATTCCACCCAGTTTCCTTCTTTTTGTCGCAGTTGTCGCAGTAATTCCGTAGCCCGTTCTTCAGAAAGGGGAGAAGATGGAGATTGTTCAGACATAAGTTACATTAGATTTACAGCTTACCATTTAATAATTTAACGCCTTTTGGTTCTTTGTATCGCCTTTAGCGATTGACTGTAACAATAGTTTCCCAAAATGGTATAACATTAGAAAAGCAATACGCTCATAGATTACCTCGGAAAGTAAGGTTGCATCCAATAGCTTCTCACAAAGACCTATGACTAATCAATTACTTTAACTTAATTGTTGTAAATTACTCTTAAGTGGCTTCGATAAGTTTGCTGACTTCTTCTTGGGTTGCATTTCCTGTGATTAAGTCAGAGAGGATTTCATGGAAAGACTTTTCATTACTAAGTTGCTTAAGGGGTATATTAGCACTTTCATAATGAGAAACGATTTGTTGAGCCTTCTGTTTTTCTTCTGAGTTTTCTGTAAAAAAGTTGGAGTCATGTTCAGAAAATGTGAGCAAATAAATCAGAGATAAAAACGCATCTGGGCGGTATTGATCATCAAATTCATCGGGATTTTTTGATAGTAAATAATCACTGAGCTTGATAAAATGATCTCGATAATCTATAATTTTATAGTCTTCCTTGTCAAAACTATAATACCACAATAAAATCCTTACATATCCCCATAAATATGTACTGTTTTCCTGATGATAGTATTCATCAAATAAATTAAAATACTTTTTCTTATAATCTGTTTTAACTGCTGTTCTTGCTAAAAATTGTAAGTATTCTTTATGATAATCGTTTTCTCTGATAGTTTGAGAGATATGAATGATCTTAGGAGTAAAAAAATCACTCAGGTCAAAGTGTTTAGAAAAAGCGTATAGTTTCCCAAAAAAAATAATTGCTCGTTTTAGTCTTTCCTTATTTTTGGGTTGCATTCTATTAAAATTATCGGTGTGGGTGGGAAGTTCTTTTTTAATTTCTTTAATTAAAGGCTTAATTTTATCTATAATCAATTGATTTATTTTCCTGACTAAAGGATCATATGAATCAGGATCAATATACTGAAATAACTCTATTTCTTTTCCTATATTTTGAGCAGTTTTCTTTAATAATCTTGCGAGTCTGGTTGCATTTTTTTGATCGGGTATTTTCTGAAGATTGTCCTCAAATTCTTTTAATCGATGATCGTTATTTAATTTTTTGATTTTATTTTCAGAGTTGTTTCTTCTGTTTCTTTTAATTTCTCGTGAGGGAATACAATGATAGATAACTGTTTGAGTTTGTGTTGTTCGATCAGTCAAGTAAGATTTAATTTTATAAGATGAATTAAGAC
>JBKHER010000100.1:0-8460 GCA_046540715.1 Halothece sp. | reverse complement strand
CACGACTAGCGACCGAGACGGTCGCACTACGGAAACTAATTGGAATGACTATAATTAATTTATGCTACACACGACAAATTTCTTCGCCTTGTCTCCCCTCTCCCTAACCCATTGGTAGTAAACATTTAGAGATTTCAGATCAGGCAAGTGTCTCAAGTTATGATTTACTGGGAAAGAACGTGATTTCGTTTTTCGGACTGTAATGACCTCAACATTTATGCTTCATCAAGCCCCAGCCGGTGCAAGAGATTGGCTTCCCGTGGAAGTTAGGCAAAAGCGATGGCTATCGCAAAACCTAGAAACAGTCTTTTCCCAATGGGGCTATCAACAAATTATTACCTCTACCCTAGAATGGGTGGACACGCTCACCGCAGGAGGAGCCATTGAACCTGCAACCGTCATTCAAGTGCAAGATGGCGCTGATGAACCATTAGGGTTACGCCCTGAATTTACCGCCTCCATTGCCAGAGCGACGGTAACAAGGATGCAAGGAAAATCCCTTCCCCAACGATTATTTTATAACGGCAATGTGTTTCGCTCTCCAGAAGGGCATCACGGAGAACAGATAGAATCTTATCAAGCCGGGGTCGAACTGATTGGGGCAACAGGGGAATTTGCTGACAGTGAGATTATTTTATTACTGCGAGATTGTTTAGAAAAACTAGGGTTAGAAAACTGGCATTTACTATTAGGAGAAGCTGGGTTAACGCGATCGCTGCTAGAGCCATTTCCCCAACAATTAAGAGCAAAAGTTCGTTATTGCATTGCCCATTTAGATCGCGTCAGTTTAGAAAATCTTCCCCTATCAGAGCCACTCAAACAACGTGCCCTTACCCTATTTGACCTCAGAGGAACTCCCGAAAACGTCTTAGCAAAAGTTTCAGAGTTAGAGTTAGATGAAACAGGAAGAATCATTGTTCAGAAATTACGATCGCTGTTAGAGTTACTCTCTCAAACCACCGCTTTTTCCTTAACCTTAGACCTCAGTTTATTACAAACCATTGACTACTACACTGGAATTATTTTTGAAGTGGTCGCCCAAACCGATCGAGAAACCTGTATCATTGGACAAGGAGGGCGATATGACCAACTCTTAGGCTTATATCATCCTCAAGGGGAAAACTTACCTGGCATTGGGTTTGCCCTCAACTTGGACACCCTACAAACCTGTTTATTGCGACAGAAAAAACTCCCAGAACAAAAGCCTGTCAGTAGTTGGTTAATTGTTCCCCAAACCCCCCAAGCCCAAATTGCCGCCTTAAATTATGCCCAAGACTTACGAAAAAAAGACCCCTCTTTATCCGTAGAATTAGCCTTAAAACAAGCAACCCCTGAGGAAATGAAAAACTATGCTCAAAATAAAGGCATCCAGCAGATTGCTTGGTTAACCCCAGAGGGAAGTGTCACTGTAGAAGAACTAAGATAATGCAGCCCAACAAGCCCAACTTATTAATTGCCGCCAGTGGAACCGGGGGACATTTATTTCCCGCCCTTGCTGTTGCTGAGGAATTAGCAGATTATGAGATTCAGTGGCTTGGTGTGCCTGAACGTTTAGAAAATAAATTGGTTCCCACTTCTTATCCCTTAACGACAGTGAATATTGAAGGGATGAAAAAGCGGTTAGCCTTAGGAACAATTGGGGTTTCTTTTCGCCTTCCCTCGGCGGTCACGAAAGTGGTTTCTCTCCTTAGAAAACATCGGATTAAAGGAGTTTTCACCACAGGCGGGTATATTTCTGCCCCAGCCATTTTAGCGGCTCGTATTTGTGGCATTCCTGTGATTATCCACGAGTCTAATGCCATTCCGGGGAAAGTCACTCGCTGGTTTGCCGCTTGGTGTCATACAGTCGCCCTTGGGTTTCCCACTGCCCAAAAATTTTTTCCGCGACAACGGACCATTTGGGTAAGTACCCCCGTTAGAAAAGCCTTTCATACTCCGCAACCCCTCGATTTAGACATTCCTGAACAAGCCCCTTTAATTGTGGTTGTTGGTGGCTCTCAAGGGGCAGTCTCAGTGAATCACTTAGTACGAGAGGTGGCAAAAAGTTGGTTAGATGCTGGCGCTTTTTTAGTCCATTTAACTGGAGAACGAGACGCTAATGTTAAGGCTTTTCAACATCCTCAGTATTATACGTTTCCCTTTTATGACAATATGGCAGGATTATTACAACGGGCTACCTTTGCCATTAGTCGCGCTGGGGCGGGAACTTTAACTGAGCTTGCCATTACTCATACCCCTGCCATTTTAATCCCTTATCCTTACGCGGCTGAAGATCATCAAGCGTACAATGCTCAAACCTATGTGGAAGTAGGGGCGGGGGTGAGTTATCGCCAAGAAGAGTTAACCTCAGACAAACTGAAAAAAACGGGGCTACAATGGCTGAAATCTCCAGAAACTTTGAATAACATGAGGGAAAAAGCAGGGAGTTTAGCCGTCAAAGATAGTGCCTCCCAAATTGCAGATATTGTCCGTCAAGCCACCACTTGAAACTGGGATAAGTTTTCGGGGGCTTCTTCTTGCACTTGCACCTCTGTCACCACTGCGGATGTCGGACCTTGGTGACACCATTGCATCATTTGCTCAACCGCCGCTTTTTCTCCTTCTAGCACGGCTTCTACCCGACCATCTGGTAGATTTTTCACCCAACCGTTAACCCCAAGTTTTCGGGCTTCATTTTGAGCGGAAAGACGATATCCAACTCCCTGAACTTTTCCTGAAATCCAAAGATGAGTGCGAATCATTTGTTATTTGTTATTCGTTATTTGTTATTCGTTATTTGTTATTTGTTATTCGTTATTTGTCAACCAATGACTAATGACTAATGACTTTAGTATTAACTTTTGGCACAACGAAAACCTGCAAAAATTTGGCGTAAATGGGGATAATACCAATTGCGCCAACTGCTGCTTAAGGCTTGGGGGCGTGTCGCCCAACTTCCACCGCGTAACACCCGATGCTGGTGATCAAAATAAACCTCGGAATAACCGCGATAAGGGAAAACTTCAAAATTAGGGTAGGGAGAAAACCAAGATGCTGTCCATTCCCAAACATTGCCTAATAAATCATAAACCCCATAGTGGCTTTCTCCTGCGGGATAGGAATTAACTGGGGTGGTTTGTCCTACTCTGGTGTCAAAATTGCCATGAGAAGAGTTCGGGAAATCATCTCCCCAGGGATAAGCGGTAGATTTCTCCGTAACAGGGTTCCAACGGGCGACTTTTTCCCATTCTGCTTCAGTGGGGAGTCGTTTTCCCACAAAATTAGCGTAGGCTTCGGCTTCGTACCAACTCACGCCATAGACAGGATGATTATCCCAGGCTTGATTTTCTGACCAATAGAGAGGCTTTGCCACAGGATTCTTTTGTAGCCATTCCCATCCTGCTTTTGACCACCATTGACGGGTTTGATAGCCTCCTGCTTTGATAAATTCTCGATATTGTCCACAGGTAACTGGATAGCGATCAATCCAATAGTGATCTAAATAGAGGCGATGACTGGGACGAGCATTATCCTGAGGATTTGTATCACTTCCCATGATAAATTCTCCTGCTGGCACTTCGATCATCTCGGGTAAAACTTCCTGATGGGGAGTCGAAGAAATTAGAGGGTAGTCAGGAAGGGTTTGAAGTTGTTGCAGTTGTAGAATTAAGCTAATGGTTTCACTGTGCTGACATTCGTGTTGAATAAGCCACCACCAGAGACGATTTTGCTGTTCAACGGGGGCAATTTCAAGATAGTCCAAAACAGAACTGCGAATATCGTGCAGATAGTTGAGGATCTCATCGGTGGGAGGAAGATTTTGTCTCTCTTCTTTGGGGAGAATATCGGCGGCAAATAGTTTCCGATATTGGGGATATAGCGGCGGTGTTCCTTTTAAGTGTTCTAAGATCCATAACCCTTCTGTAAAGGCAATATGTCCTAAATGCCATCCCACAGGGCTAAATTCATTATGGGCTTGATGACAAAAGGTTTGAAAATCGACTTGATCAAATAATTCTAAGCTGCGATCGCGCACTTGTTCAAGAGCTTCATAAATAGCATGGCGGTGTGATTTGGTTGGTGTAAACTTTTCCATCCTCTCCCACAGAAATAATACTTTGTTCGGGACAACGTTTCCAGTTTCCCTCAAATAATGGTTCAGATGCAATGATAACGGCTTCAGGATAGTTGGGATCATTCTCTAACCAATATAAAGTGGGGGCGGGAGAACGACTGGCAAACCGAGTTGCCACTAACTGTTTACCATCACTAACCATGACATTGGCACAAAAATAAATCTCCCCCTCAGCTTGGGCAATATCCGCTAACTGGTTAAGGGCAGTTTCCACTGCTTGCACTAAAGAGAGTTTAGGTTGAGTGTATAACTGATTGAGAATTAAGGCAAAAATATGTTCGGAGTCAGTTGTGCCATGAATATGGAGATAAACATCATTGCTTAAACTCAGTCTTAGTGGACGATACAGGGTTTTCCGAAACTGATTAATATAGCCATTGTGCGTAAATAATAAGGGGGGAGACAGAGATAACCCTTCACTACTAAATGGCTGACAATTACTTAAATCAACGGCTAACCCCGGTGTGGCACTCCGAACATAGCCTAGCCAACAAGCGGCTTCCACATAGCGACTAATTTGGGGTAAATTAATATCTCCCCAGATGGGCATTGTGTGTTTATAAATATAGGGAAATGTCTCTTTTTCCGGGTGAAACCAGCCTAAACCAAACCCATCGGCATTCATGAGGGCGGATTCCATTTCTTTAGGTTGATAGGCTTGCACGACTAGAGAATGGGAGGGCTGGCATAAAAGCTCATCAATTTGTACGGTTGAACCAAGATAACCTAAAAGACGGCACATAATAATTTTTTATTGGTTATTTGTTATTGGTTATAGCAATCCTAAATCAGTTGTACCCCCCTTCAATTCTCCCCTTACTCAGGCGGGTTAGGGGGAATCGGACTACTTTTTACAAACCCGATCATATTGCTATATTTGTTATTTCCACTGCGGAAATGTCTTAATTTTTAACGCGACGAATGGGAAGGTTAGCAATTAAAGCGGTCATTCCTTCTTCACTTTCTAGGGAAAATTCGGTACTATTGGTGTCAATTTCGACATAGCGAGCAACAACTTCTAATATTTCTTGACGCATGGCTTCGAGCGTTTCTTCACTCAAACCTGAGCGATCATGAGCAACAATTAGTTTGAGTCGTTTTTTTGCTTCTTGACTACTGGATTTAGCAGTATTACGGTTAAAAAGTCGATCTAGAATAGCCATGATTAATTATTGATTCTTGGTGATTTTGAGGTTGAATAACTGTCATTTTTCGGTTAAGGTTCACTAAACCAGCGACGAAGGCGTTTGAGTAAGTTTTCTTGGGAATTTGCCAACTCCATAAACTCTACTTTTTCTCCTCCTAACCGTCGAGCAATATTGTTGAAGGCTTGTCCGGGGATAGATAATTTCTCTTCTAATACTAACGGTTCACCGCGATTACTAGAGACAATAATTCGCTCATCATCAGGAATAATACCAATTAGGGGAATAGCAAGAATTTCTAAGATATCTTCTACACTCATCATGTCATTGGCTTCAATCATTTCTGGTCGCACGCGGTTGACAATGAGTTTTGTATTAGTAATACTGTTGGCTTCTAATAACCCAATCACTCGGTCAGCATCTCGAACTGCGGCCACTTCGGGAGTGGTGACAATCAGGGCTTCAGTTGCAGGCGCGATCGCGTTTTGAAAGCCCATTTCAATCCCAGCTGGACAATCAATGACAATATAATCATAATCAGGGCTAAGACGGCTTACAATATCCTTCATTTGTTCCCGAGTAATGGACTCTTTCCCCCGACTTTGCGCCGCTGGTAATAGCACTAACCCGGAACGGCGTTTATCTTTAACAAGGGCTTGTTCGAGACGACATTCCCCATTAATCACTTCCATGGCAGTATAAACCACTCGATTTTCTAACCCTAATAATAAGTCTAAATTCCTTAGCCCAAAATCAGCATCCACAAGGGCTACTTTATTCCCTAATTTAGCGAGTGCGCTTCCAATATTGGCAGTGGTGGTAGTTTTCCCTACGCCACCTTTTCCCGATGTAATAACAATAATTCGACTCATAGTAATTTTAATTGGTTTAACCTTAAATTTCTATAGCACAATTAGGTGGGCAAGTCTTCCCATAATTCTGTTTCCTTGATAAAGCGGTGGGTTTTCAGAAAGTCTAACCCCCGAGTAATACGAATCCCATCGGCACTCACATAAGCAATTTCTGGTTGCGGATCGTGAGGCTTCGTATTGGGAGCGCGAGCCACTACATCGTCAATTCTTAACTGTGTCGGTTGCATTTGTAAAGCCAAAATCCGACAAGCGCGATCGCCTTGACAGCCAGCATGGGCAATGCCTCGCAGTCTCCCCCAAATGAGAATATTCCCTTGGGCAATTACCGCCCCTCCCGGATTAACATCTCCGACAATAATTAGGGTTCCATCGTGGCGAATTTCCATGCCTGAACGAACGGTGGTTTGCAGATAAAGCGGTTCTCGATTTTTAATTTGATTCTGTTCAAGCGGTGTCACCAGCGCATTGGGGGAGGGCTGTATGACGGAATAACCAGCGCTGGCAGCAGCTACAGCAGTTTGGCGACGAGTGGTTTCTACACTGGTGAGAAATAATTCAACTTGGGAGAGGGCTTGCGCGATCGCGCTTAACTGTGAGGTATCCAATAGCCGATCTTTAGCTTTCAGGATGACTGCAGTTTGTGGCTGCCAAAATTTTTCACTCCCATTAAGATGATGTTTCAAATTTTGCCATAAGGAATCCCAATCATTGTTCACCTCCGGGGTTGGGGCGGGCGGAAGATATAATAACACTTGATTTTGGTCACGTTGTAAACGGACAGGGGAATCTTCTGTCGTTTGACCATTTTCGTTCATAAGATCAAAAGTAAAGAGAATAAGTTAACGAAGCAATGTCCTTTCCCATCTTAGAACTAAAGTTATTTCCTTCAAAGAGAGAATTCAGTTAAAATTTTCACGGCTAATCATGAACTCGCTATCATAGTTCTAGCAAGTCTCTTAAACTCAAGCCAGTGAACAAATAAAATGGAAGCGTTAAGTTGGGAAGAATTAGAAGCTCGTACAGATTTTAAGCGCGATCGCGTTAATGGTCCGACCAATCCTCAAGCACGATTACGCCTCTTTGGTCATGATGAATCAGAGGTGCGAGTAACCTTATATCGGGATCATCATGCTTGGTGTCCCTACTGTCAAAAAGTTTGGCTTTGGCTAGAAGAAAAACAAATTCCCTACCGCGTCGAAAAAGTCACCATGTTCTGTTATGGGGAAAAAGAACGCTGGTATAAGCGCATTGTTCCCTCAGGAATGCTTCCCGCTTTAAAACTCGATAATCGGTTACTCACAGAAAGTGATGATATTCTGCTTGCTCTCGAACAGAAATTTGGCTCTTTAGGTTGGAGTATGCAAGACTCCACTGTCATGTCGCTACGGAAGTTAGAAAGACTGTTATTTCGCGCTTGGTGTGCTTGGCTGTGCTATCCCACTCGTAGCCGACGAGAAGAGGAGAAAAATCGCGGTCAATTTCTCAAAACCATGGAGAAGGTAGAAAAAGCCCTCGCTGAAACGCCTAGCCCTTATTTTCTAGAAGACTTTAGTGTGGTTGATGTCATTTTTACCCCCTATGTGGAACGAATGAACGCCAGCCTCTTTTATTACAAGGGGTATTCGATGCGAGAAGAAAATCCTAACTTTGCTAAGTGGTTTGATGGCATGGAAACTCGTTCTACCTATCGGGGAACCCAGAGTGATTTTCATACTCATGCCCACGACTTACCGCCCCAAATGGGAGGGTGTTATGCCAATGATGACCCCCAAACCCAACTCAATCAAGTCCGAGTGGATAGCGGCCCCTGGATGGGCTTACCTGATGTAAATTACCCTGAACCTGAAACTTCCCGTCAAGAAGCTCTACATCGTGTTCTCAAACATCGTCAAAATATCATTGGTGTTAACCCTGTTTCTGAAGAAATCTTTGCCCCTGCTTTACGTTGTGCTTTAACCCATTTGATCACGGGAGAAGATTGTCCACCTCCTGCTGGGGCTGCTTCTGGTTTAAGATATCTGCGCGATCGCGTTAGTGTGCCTCGGGATATGTCTATTTATGCGGCGAAACGGTTGCGGGAGTCTCTAGAAAAAACCGCTAGTTTAGATAGTGAGGAACAGGGAAAACCGATTCCAGTACAACATCGGCGCGATCAGGATCCCACTAACTTTGTGAAAGTATAGTGATTCCAAATAAAAACCATCAGGCGAAAAGTAGTGAGAGCATCTTGCTCTCTACTAATGACTGAGACGGCTACACTACGGAAACTAGTTGTAATAACTATAACTCCTTAATCATCAAAGAGATCATCAAATTCGGCCTTTAGTTC
>JBKHER010000099.1:0-8480 GCA_046540715.1 Halothece sp. | reverse complement strand
TCCCGTTGTTGCTGTTTATGATCGACAATGGGTTGGGGATAACCAAGGCTTTCTCGTTCGATGGGAGAGATATTTCCCGTTAATAAGTCTCCTGTTTCCACTGCACTCAGTTCAGGTAGCCAATAGCGGATATATTCACCGTCGGAGTCAAATTTTTGCGCTTGAGAAGCAGGATTAAAAATGCGTAAGGGTTTGGGATCCATGCCGCTTGAAGCACTCCATTGCCAACCGCCGTTATTGGCGGCTAAATCGCCATCAAAGAGGGTTTGCATGAAATAGCGTTCTCCCCATTGCCAATTGATGATTAAGTCTTTGGTGAGAAAACTGGCGACAATCATCCGACAACGGTTGTGCATCCAGCCAATGGTATTGAGTTGACGCATGGCAGCATCAACGATAGGATAACCCGTTCTTGCTTCACACCAGGCTTGAAAGTGTTGGCGGTTATTCTCCCAAGGAAAGTTTTGGAACTGAGGGCGATAGGGACCGTCGGCAAGTTCAGGAAAAAAGTAAAGGGCGTGTTGATAAAATTCTCGCCACGCAAGTTCTTGTCGCCAGGTTTGAATACTCTGTTGGGCTTCGTCACTGCGGGTGTTTTCCCAAGCAAGGGTTGTGGCTTCCCAGACTTCTCGAATGCCAATTGCGCCAAATTTGAGGGCGGCACTGAGAACGGATGTGCCATCAATAGCAGGGTAATTGCGATTTTGATCGTAATCGCAAATGGCGCGATCGCTGAATTGTTCTAATCTGGCTTTAGCCGCGTCATATCCCGGTTCTAAGGGCAAGTCATTTTCCCAACTAAGCCCTAATTCTGCTAGTTTCGGAAGGGGAATTACGCCGATTTGGTTGACTTCTTCCTGTTGTTGGGGGGTTAAGCCATTTAATTGTGTAATGCTACCTACAGGTGAGGCTTTTGCTTGTTGTTGCCAATTTTTCCAGAAGGGGGTATAAACCTTATAAGGGTCTTCCCCTTTGGTGAGAATTTCCCCTGGGGCGTGTAGGAGTTGATCCCAGAACGTTTGAGTTTTTATTCCTTGTTCTTGTAGAGCCGTCTTAACTGCGCGATCGCGCTTGATTCCGTAGGGTTCGATATCTTGATTCCAGAAGACGGCTTGGGCTTCTAGGGTAACAGCAAGAGTGGGAATAGCGGTGATGGGATCAGCTTGTAAAATCAATAAATCACTGCCAACACGGCGATAGCTGGCTTGCAGACTCTCTAAGCATCCTAGTAAGTATTTTACTCTTGCCGAAGCTACCTGATCAGAGTCTAAAATGTTGGGATCAAGACAGAAAACACCGACAACTCTTGAGGTTTGCTGATGGGCTTGCCCAAGTCCGATATTATCACTCAGGCGTAAGTCGCGACGATGCCAAAAAAGAATTAACTCAGACATTAAAATTTAAATAGCGTAATGTAAACAAAACTGATGGACGATCAGAAAATTCAGTCCCTGATAGAAACCATGGTTCGCCGTTGTGAGCAAGCACAGATCCCTCTTTCCAATCAGCAAAAGGAGATTCTAGAACAGGTGTTGATTGAGTTTTTGACCACCTCTGTAGCTTCTGAGAGTTCAAATTGGGAAAATCCTCTCGATGAACTCACCCCTGAACAACGAGAGGCTCTGCTTGAATTTATCATAGAACAACGGGAAGATTCTTGGAAGGCAAAGTTACTCAATGACTGGCTACAGGGAGAAAATTCAGGGAAAGTCCAATTTTTGCGAGAAGAATATGGGCCACAATGGTTAAATCGAGTTCAACCCTATCATGTAGCACAATATTTAGAAGGCACCGATCGCGCTCAGGAGATCCAATTACAAATCGGCGATCGCGTGGAAGTCTCGAATTTTGTCTGGGAATGGGTACAAGATAATCAACCCGACTGGTATCCTGCAACGGTCGTTAATTTATCACAGGGAGAATATAAAGGTCATCGCTATCAAAACTGCACCATTCGCTTTGATAATGGGGAAGAATTGGAAATTCCGGGGGTTTACCAATGGAATCGTTATAATTGGCGTTTAGCCCAAACTAATTGCTAAAAAAAACCGCAAGAGCAAATAAACTCCAGCGGCTTAATTTAGATTTTAGAAAACTTTAAACCGAAGAACCGACCCCCGCATAAGAACCGTAGAAAAAGATCCCCACTACAGCAATTATGCCTAAACCGGCAATGGTAGCAACAATCCAAAGTGGAATTTTTCCGTCTCCAGACATTATTTTTTCCTCCTATATTGATCTAGACAATTTTTTACACAACTATTAAAGGGTTTTAGTTAAAGAAATAGCTTGAGAAAAGGATTCCCAAGACAAAAACCAGTAACAACCCTAAGTAAAGGGAAGTCCGATTTAGTTCAACCGGTTGTTTATTGGGGTTGGGATTACGTTCTACCATGATTGGCTCCTATCTTTGAATAAACTGCATTGCGGCAATCGCGCCGAGAAAGAATACGGTGGGAATCGCTAAGGTATGAACAGCTAACCAACGGACGGTAAAAATGGGATAGCTTACGGGTTCGTTGGGACGATTTGTAGTCATGTTTCTCCTCCTTATTAAGAATAATTACTTATTAAATTCTTCCACTTCTTCACTGGCTTTAAAGCGATCGCTGATAATCGGTAATTCCTGCCGTTGTTGAGTAAAATACTCATCAGGACGAGGCGTTCCAAAAGCGTCATAAGCCAAGCCAGTGCTGACAAACAGCCAACCGGCAATAAATAGCATGGGGATGGTAATGCTATGAATGACCCAATAACGAACGCTGGTAATAATATCAGAAAATGGACGCTCTCCTGTATCTCCAGCCATAAGATATTTCTCCTTTTACAAAAAATGCTTCCCTACTTAATATATGATAAGAAATGTTTTAACAATTGCCACGGTTACGTAGCATCAGTAGCAGGCTTGTATTTTAGCACCGTGCCGCGATCGCCGAGAATAAATCCCTTTTCAGGATTCATAAATTTCACCTCATAGAAGTTCCCCGGTACTTTTTCCACCGCACGATCTTTTTTCCAAATCCCCTCTGATTGAGAGCGACACAACAAGTTGCCACCGCCCCCGGCCACCCAAAGCTCATCATCATCGCGATAGCCAATATCTAAAAGTCCCCAAGAGGTTGAAAACTCAGGATACTCTGGTTCTAGCCAACTGTCAAAGTCTTCAGATTCAGTAAACTGAACTTGACCGCCACGGGCTAGCAACCACACTCGTCCATCAGGGGTAAAGCCCATATTCTGAACGCGGCGGGAACTATTCCGTTCATGGGGTTGCCAAGCCTTGTCCCCCGGAGTCCAAGTGGAATAAAAATTCCCCCGCGCTGAGACGGCGACATATTTGCCATCTTCCGAACGAGAGATATTTCTAGACACCCCCACCGCTTCTTCGACCAGAGCTTGCCAATTTTGACCCCCATCAGTGGTTTTATAAATTGCGCCCACATCGGTAGTCATTTCAGCAGTGTTTTGTCCCAGGGCGATAATACTGTAAGGCTCTCCGGGTAATTTTTGACTGAGAGCAATTCGAGACCAGTTTTCGCCACCGTCGTTGGTATGCAAAAGCACTGAGGGTTCTCCTACAATCCAACCTTCTTCCCCGTAAAAACTAACAGAAAGCAGATCGACCTTTTCCCCTTCTTCTAATTTTACTTTTTTGGCTTCCCAAGTCTCTCCTCCATCATGGGTTTCTAGTAAGGTGGCTTTATTACCCACTAGCCAGCCATGATCGGGGTTTCCCGTAAAATCAATATCTAAGAGACTTTCTTCGGTTGGTATGGTTTCCAAAACTTGCCAAGGATTTAATTCCATGGAAGGAACGTTACTACAACCGAAACTAAAAAGCGCGATCGCGACCACAATCGCGATCTGCTTAAACAATCTTAACAATCTACTCATGTTTGTTTTTTTCAAACTTGGTCACAGAAGTCATCCCAACTTAATTAGGGTAGCAGGTTTTGCCCTCTTAACCAAGACCATATAAACTAATAAACATTAAAAATCCTAATCCTAACGCTCCAAAAATGAGAATATTTTTTTGTCTGGGGGTCAAGCGGTTAACCCCAAAGCCATAGGAGAGGTTTTGTTCAAAACCAGAAGGGGCATTAACTGCGCCCACATTCTCAAAAACATTGCGCCGCGCCCCACAAACTGGACAGCGCCATCCTTCTGGTAAATCTTCAAATTTTGTTCCAGGGGGAACATTTTGGCCACTATCCCCTTTATCTGGCTCATAAACATAGCCACAGCTACGACATTCAAACCGAGAAGGGGCAGCCTCAGCTAGGGTTTTTTCTTCAGCAGGTTCAGTCATGATTCTAATTCCTGAGAACTCTGTAAAAGATTATGACATAGCCCATATTCGATAACAATTGTTATTCGTTATTGGTTATGAGGTTACCAAGGATGAATGACGAATGACCTATTACTTTGACGGATCATAAAAAAAATAATTCAGATGTTTCTATTCTTTAATTCCTGTGCTGCTAATTCCTTGCACAAACTGTCGCTGTCCAAAAAGAAATAAAATAACAATGGGAATCGTAACAATAATGACCCCAGCCATTAATAAAGACCAATCACTTGTAAACTGTTCTTGAAATTGAGCTAACGCCAGTTGAACGGTTTTTAGCTCAGGGCGTGTGGTAAATACTAAAGGTTTAAATAAATCATTCCACTCTCCAATAAAGGTAAATAGAAAAACAGTTACTAAAGCAGGTCGTGCCAAAGGTAACATAATTTCTTTGAGAATTTGCCAACGGTTTGCCCCATCTAACGCCGCTGCCTCTTCTAATTGTAAAGGAATGGTTGTAAAATACTGACGCATTAAAAAAATACTAAAGCCATTAACAGCCGTGGGAAGAATTAAAGCCCCATAAGTATTAATTAAATTCCCCCATTTTAAGACTAAAAAAATTGGAATCACTAAAAGTTGAAATGGAATCACTAACGTGGCTAAAATCACTAATAATAAGGTTCGACGACCGCGAAACTCTAGCCGCGCTAAAGCATATCCCGCTAAAGAAGCGGTAATTAATTGGATTCCTGTCACGGTTAGGGCGACAAATGCCGAATTAGCAAAAGCCAGTAAAAAATTAGCTTGTTGCCACGCTTGCCAGTAATTCTCTAAGGTTAAGGAAGAAAAATCAATATCAAGGGTAGCAACGGTTCCTTCGGGAGCTAAAGACGTAATTAAGATGATAGCAAAGGGGGATAAGACAATTCCACCGCCGAGAATTAAAATTAGGAGTCCCATAGAGTTTTGTGTAAAATAACCAATTCCGAGAAAGAAAGCTAAGATAGGATCAGGCTAATTGTTTCGATAGAAAGATTCAAAGCGATCTTACTCAAAATCTTGGCGAAAATGCCTAAGTTAAATATATTATTGGTGATAAAGAAGCCATAGGAGACTAAAAACTTATGCCAGATGTTGCAGTTACCCCAACTTTAGATTACACCAGCGAAACCTATAAAGATGCTTATAGTCGCATTAATGCCATTGTAATTGAAGGGGAACAAGAGGCTACAGACAACTATATTCACTTAATCGACTTGCTTCCCGATAGCAAAGATGAGTTAACTCGTCTTTCTAAGATGGAAGCACGACACAAAAAAGGATTTCAAGCCTGTGGCAAAAACTTAAATGTGACTCCTGATATGGAATTTGCCCAGGAATTTTTCTCGGAATTACACGAAAATTTTCAAAAAGCCCTTGCTGAGGAAAAAATTGCTAATTGCTTATTGATTCAAGCTCTGATTATTGAATGTTTCGCGATCGCGGCGTATAACATTTATATTCCCGTGGCTGACCCTTTCGCTCGTAAAATTACCGAAGGGGTAGTTAAAGACGAATACACCCACCTTAACTATGGGGAAGAATGGCTAAAAGCAAACTTTGACAGTGTTAAAGAAGAACTAGAACAGGCGAATCAAGAAAACCTCCCCCTAGTTTGGAAAATGCTGAACCAAGTAGCCACTGATGCGAAAGTCTTGGGAATGGAAAAAGATGCCCTTGTCGAAGACTTTATGATTGCTTACGGCGAAGCCCTCAGTAATATTGGATTTAATACTCGTGAAATTATGCGGATGTCTGCTTATGGCTTACGAGAAGGCTAAATTGTTAACCGCTAGCGATTGGCGCTAAAACCGTTACCAAGAGCCATCCCTAAGTTTCCTCGCGATCTCGCGGGGATTCTTAGCGAGAAGTTCCCCTTTTATTATTCCGAAAAAAGTTTTAAGATTAATCCAGTGGGTTAAACTGACCCAAAAGGAAATTTATAACCACCTGAGTGGTGTAGCGCGAGAAATTCATGTTTGGTTTGATCGGTCATTTGACCAGCCTAGAACACGCCCAAAAAGTTGCTAAACAGCTTGGTTATCCTGAATATCACGAACAGGGATTAGATTTCTGGTGTTCAGCCCCGCCACAAATTGTTGATGACATTCAAGTGACAAGTTTGACGGGAGAAACAATTACTGGCAAGTATGTAGAATCCTGTTTTCTCCCAGAAATGCTAACTCAGCGTCGCATTAAAGCTGCCATTCGTAAAATCCTGAATGCGATGGCTCACGCGCAAAAAGCCAACATTGATATCACCGCGCTTGGTGGCTTTTCTTCCATTGTTTTTGAAAATTTTAATCTTCACAACAACCGTCAAGTAAGGAATGTAGAGTTAGATTTTCGGCGATTTACCACCGGTAATACTCACACCGCTTATATCATTTGTCAACAAGTGGTACAGGGAGCGCAACAAATGGGATTGGCTCTCTCCCAAGCCACGATCGCGATTTGTGGTGCAACCGGTGATATTGGGAGTGGGGTTTGTCGCTGGTTAAATGCCAATACCGCAGTTCAAGAGTTACTGTTAGTCGCTCGCAATCAGGAGCGTTTAAATGCTCTCCAATCCGAACTGGGACGTGGTAAAATTTTGCCCATGGCAGAAGCTCTAGCTCAAGCTGATATTGTGGTTTGGGTAGCAAGTTTGCCCAAGGGAGTGGAAATTAGCGCCGAAGCCTTAAAAAAACCCTGTCTCATTATTGACGGCGGTTATCCGAAAAACTTTGATTCCCAAGTTCAACATCCAGAAATCTCCATCTTAAAGGGAGGAATTGTTGAACATTCCCTTGACATTGAATGGAAAATTATGGAATTGGTGAATATGGAAACGCCCAATCGCCAATTATTTGCTTGTTTTGCTGAAGCAATGATTTTGGAGTTTGAAAAGTGGTACACTAATTTCTCTTGGGGACGCAATGAAATCACGGTCACCAAAATGGCTCAGATTGGTGAGGCTTCGCGTAAACATGGCTTTCAGCCTTTATTATTATTTGAAAAATCAATTACTCCTTAAAAATAAATAAGAAAATTTTATTAGCGAGTGATCAACTCTTCTATGTCAAAATCAAACCGCAAAACCTTCCTACTTGACTTTGAAAAACCTTTATGTGAATTGGAATCACGGATTGAGCAAATTCGTGAACTTGCTAACGAAAATCAAGTTGATGTTTCTGATCAAATTAAACATCTTGAAGAAAAAGCGGTTCAACTGCGAAAAGAGATTTTTAGCACCTTAACGCCCGCACAAAGGTTACAGTTGGCTCGTCACCCTCGTCGCCCCAGTACCCTCGATTATATTCAGGCGATGAGTGAGGAATGGTTTGAACTACACGGCGATCGCGCAGGGGATGATGATCCTGCTTTAGTGGGGGGAATTGCTCGTCTCAATGGTCGCCCGATCATGATGTTAGGACATCAAAAAGGACGAGATACTAAAGATAATGTCGCCCGTAACTTTGGCATGGCTTCCCCCAGTGGCTATCGGAAAGCATTACGCTTGATGGAACACGCTAACCATTTTCGGATGCCTATTTGCACCTTTATTGATACCCCTGGGGCTTGGGCTGGGGTAGAAGCGGAAAAAACGGGACAGGGAGAAGCAATTGCCTATAATCTTAGACAAATGTTTAGCTTTGATGTTCCCATTATCTGTACCGTCATTGGCGAAGGAGGATCAGGTGGGGCCTTAGGAATTGGTGTCGGCGATCGCATTTTAATGTTAGAACACGCGGTTTATACCGTGGCAACTCCCGAAGCCTGTGCTGCCATTCTTTGGAAAGACTCAAGCAAGTCAGAACAAGCCTGTGAAGCCCTAAAAATTACTTCTTGGGACTTAAAAGACCTCGGCATCTTAGATCAGATTCTCTCAGAGCCAGTACGGGGCGCTCATGCTGATCCCATTACTGCCGCTAACCTACTCAAAGAAGCCTTAATTACCAACTTAGACGAGTTGATGCAGTTATCGCCACAGGAAAGACGAGAAAAACGCTATCAGAAATTCCGTAACATTGGGAAGTTTACCGACTTAGCCACCAATGGACAACTCCAGCTACCTAGTGAAACCGAAGCTGAGAGCAATCATTACCTTGAAGAAGAAACCTCTTCCTCTCCTTTCCTGAGTTATTAGGCTCAATGTACGATAACACCT
>JBKHER010000098.1:0-8492 GCA_046540715.1 Halothece sp. | reverse complement strand
CCCCATCTCCCCACAAACAAGAGGATTTCTCCGAGAATGAAACAGCCCTGCCTTAATAAGGGGGGTTTGGGGGGATCAATGTAACATCACTTTTGGAAAATGGTATCACATCTGACTCCTGATTGCTATATTAGTCATTGGTTTACAAATAACAAATAACAAATAACAAATAACAAATAACAAATAACAAATAACAAATAACTAAAACTAGGAATCTCCCTCCTTAAGGAAGGGAAGCGTTAATCTTTCTAAATTAACATTTGTCCAATTGGTATGATTGAGGTCAGCCCCCGTTAAATCCGTATGATTAACATTAGCATTGGTTAAATTTGCCCGAGTTAAATTCGCCCAAGTTAAATTCGCCTCTGTTAAATCAACTCCTGTTAAATTCGCAGATTTTAAGCTAGAAGCCACCATGGTTGCTTTCTGAAGATTCACCTGAGAAAGGTTGGCTTCATTCAGAATCACTTCCAATAAATTGGCCTCCTTCAAATCAGCTCCTGTTAAATCCGCCCCTGTTAAATCCGCCCCTTCTAAACTGGCTTTCATGAGATTAGCATCTCTTAAGTTGGCATACCTTAAGTTTGCGCCACTTAAATTTGCGCTAATTAAATTAGTTTCTCTTAAATTGGCTTCCTCTAAATTCGTTTGTCTCAAACTAGAGCGAGTTAAGTTAGCAGCCATTAAAGTTGCTTGAGTTAAATCTAATTGATCGAAACAAATCCCCTCTAAATCGGTTCGCTCAAAAACGACTTGTTTTAGTTTTGTTGGCTCGTTTTGTCCTTTTTCTCCCTCTGTCGAGATTAACACCGCCCCAAATAAACAAGCTCCTGTCAAATCGGCTCCTTTTAAATTAGTTCCTTGTAAGTTAGCTTTCATCAGGTTACTATCTATCAAGGAAGCAGAACTTAAGTTAGCATTAACTAAATTCGCTTTTTCTAAAATGGCTCCGTGGAAATCAGCTTGCTGGAGATCAGCTAACTCAAGGTTAGTTTCACTTAAATTAGCGCCACTAAGTTGCGCTTTGACACCATAAATCTGAGCTAGATTCGCACGAGTTAGCTCCGTAAAAATTAAAACGGCTTTTTCTAAATTAGCTTGGGATAAGTTAATATCGACTAGATTAGCATGAGATAAATCTATCTCCTTTAAACTCTCATTACTGAAATTTCTATCCCCTTTGAAGTAAGCACCTAACAGTTCATCAGCATCCATTTTTGATTAGTTTAAGTTTGGTCATATAGAGGTTTTAGGGACATAATAATTGCTGTTGCTACCTTTAATTTTTCATTGACCTCGTTCATTGTTTGATGAGTATTGGAAGAAAAATCTAAAGCCGTTGTTTCTAAGCGTCTTTGTAGCTCAGCTAAAGTTTTAAACTTTTGTACCACCTGCAAAAGCAGGGTATCCAAATTATAAGTTTTTAGAAATAAACCATTAATGACTTTTTCGTTATTTTTTTCGGGATTTAGTAAATAGTACAAGAGGATTTTAACTTGTAATGGGTTAGCACTTTTCATGAGTTGTCTTCTCACTTCATAGGGATTATAGTTAAAATTATGTTTTCTAGTCCCCGTTTTGAGTTTTTGGCTAAAAGTTGTATGATTGGGATCGGTTTTAGCTTGTTGGACGGTAGCATGAGAAGCCTGCACTAAAGATTTTAGTTGTTCAACACTGGTTTCTTGTTGATAAAGCTGTGCTAGCTCGGTAATGATGCTTTGAGCGACTTCTGAGTAAATTCCTTGTTTATTTAAGCCTTTAACAATTTTTAGTAAATTAATACTAATTTCCTCTATATTAGAATAGAGATTATAAATTTCTTTAATTAAATAACTAAGCGGATAATTAAGCAAAACTTGAGGTGAATTTTCCCAACGCTTGGCATACAGTGCAAACAGCATCTTATGAATCCGTTGAGAATTTTGATTTTGCTCAAAACTTTGAATAATGTTAGGGATGATGTTATTAATAGTGGTAGGAGCAAGCATGGCTATTCCCTGAGTTTCAACAGGAGTAAATGAAGTTTCCACTGAATCATCTGACCCGCCATAGAGCTTACTAATTTTTTTCATGAGTAATTCTGAGATCGGGTAATATTTCTCTCGTTTGTTCAAACCATCGACAACTTCTCTTAGTCTATCTTGAACTGATGACAAGGTGGGTTGAGACTCATAAAGTTCCATCACTAATTCCTCAACTTTAGTTTGAGAAAGGATGATGCGATCATTTTCCCAATAATTTCTACAGACTGCAAATAACAACTTTTTCATCATGATTGACTTTTGTTGTTGATCGAGGGAATGAGTTGAAGATGGGGAAACAGAAAACATGGACAATTCCTCCTCATAGAGAAGTCTGAAAATCAATTAGGAAGCTCAACGGAATTGACGGGAAATGCTTTTTACGTTCAATGGTCAGTAGAATCCCTGAAATTAATCCTAACATAGACTCCTTAACTGTGAATCCGACCATCGGGCATGGTTGCTCCCTGTAAATTGAGTTGATTTAAATCGACACTACTCAGTTCCGCTCGCAGGAGGTTGGCTTCGCTAACATCAGTATTGAGAAGGTTGGCTCGGACTAAATTAGCGCCAATGAGAATCGCTTGGTTGAGGTTAGCGCCGCTTAAGTTACAGCGATGTAAATCTGCACCATGGAGTCTGGCGAGATGGAGGTTAGCCTCTTTTAAGTTTCCTTTCATCAGTTTGGCTTCTTTGAGAATCGCATCTTCTAAGTTAGCGCCAATGAGAGAAGCCCCGACTAAGCGCGATCGTTCTAAAAGGGCTTTTTTCAAGTTGGCTCCATCTAACAACACTTGATCGAGTTGAGCATCACTTAAAAGAGCTTCTTCTAGGTTAGCTTCGGTGAGATCGGCTCCTCGTAAATCAACGCCTCGCAAAAGGGCATTTTTTAGGTTGGCTCCTTTTAAGGTCACTTGGCGCAGATCGGCATTTCTTAAATTGGCTCCTTGTAAATCAACTTTTTCTAGATTTGCGCCCTGTAAATTGGCAATTTTACGGCTTTCTTCTCGTAGGTTGGCAAACCGCAGACAAGCACCGCTTAAGTTAGCATGGCTCAGATTGGCTTCTCGTAAGTCGGCTTCAGCTAGGTTAGCATCAACTAAATTGGCATAATTAAAGTTTGCTCCTTTGAGAGTGGCTTTTTGTAAACTGGCTCCGTGGAGATCAGCGTTATAAAGGGAGGATTGTTTGAAGATGGCTTGGTTGAGATTAGCTCCACTTAGTTTAATGCCTGTGAGATCAGATTCTTCAAAGTACGCTTGATTGAGGTAAGCAAAGGTTAAAATCGCTGCTTGCAATCGACAGCGCTCAAAATGAATGCCAATTAAATCTGCTCCCCAGAGATTAATGCCACTGAGATCTATGGCTGTGAAGTTAGTTTGTCCATTAGCGTACTGAGCGAGTAGTTCTTTCACTTCCATTGAAGAAACCAATCATGACGGAATTAGAAAATATGCAATTTATAGTAATTCCAAATCAAAAACAGCCATTTAACGGTAGTGGGAGCATCTTGCTCCCTAGACTTGGAACGACTATAAATCAACAGGAGATACTTTTAAGATTACCTCCTCAGCTTACCAACAATTTTTTTAAAAATGGTCAGTTTCTTCTTCTCCAAACATGAATGCTAGGTTTGATCTTGTAAAACTTCTGGTAATAACAGCGGAGGTGCTTCCCTCAAGAAGCCACTTTGAACAAAGGCTGAGTAAATGCCTGTTTCCATGGCGATGAGTTCTCGTTTTAATTGTTCGTTAGCAACTTTTTGTAAAGAGGGATTTTTTTGGGTATAGTCTTCAATTTGCTTTTCTAATCGTGCTAATTCTTCTTGCACACAGGCTCGATATTGATTAAATTTGGGATCAGCTTCCCAACGTTGCGTCATTTCTTCTTCGCTGAGATGAGTCAGGATTTGTTTGAGGGCAACAGCGCGGGCAATAAGTTGTAGGTATTTTTCTTGTAAGCGTTCATCGGATAAAAAGCCTAATTGTTTTAAGAGCCATTTACTGCTTAAGCCTTGCACTAGAAGGTTAAAGAGAACGACGCCAAAAACGACGGCTTCTAGGGTTTGGCTTTGAACTAGGACAATGGGAACACTTAAGGCGAGGGCAATGGAGACTGATCCTCTTAACCCAGACCACCAAAGTACAGTTTGTTCGGGCAAAGTGATGTGGCAGCATTCTAACTTGTTCCCAAGGTAACTGGTAAGGTAAATCGCGATCGCGCGACTGGCTAAGACGGTAACAATGGCAATGGTAATGGGATAAAAGTTTTCTCCTAATTGGCTAAAGTTAATTTTGTCACCAATCACCAAAAAGACAATGGAATTAACCAGAAAGGCGACAAAGCCTAAAAATTCTGATAAAACCTGCTTTTTGTGCGGGTTCATTTCTGAAACCCCAAATGTTCCCACAATTAAACCTGTGACAATGACAGCAATTACCCCTGACCCCCCTAATTCTTCGGTGAATAAATAAGTGCCATAAGAGGCAATGAGCAACAAAGAACGCCCTAAAAAGCGCGAGTCGGAGTGATGGAGGAGATAAGAAAAGGCTAATCCGACTAAGCCTCCCATGACTAAGCCAATGCCAGCTAGGGTGATTACATTGACGAGTAAACTAGAAAATTTAATTTCTGCTAAGTTTAAGTCGGTGGGTAAGTCCATTAAGAGGACAAAGGCCCCGATCGCGATCGCGACGTTAAACAGGTTTTCGGCATCAGTGAGCGCGACTAATCGCTGTTTGACCCCCAAACGTCCAAATAAAGCGGTAATCGGTGCGGGGGCAGTGGCGGCAAGACTTGCCCCAGCTAACAAGGCAATTAGGGGAGAAATCCCTGTCAATGTCGTTAGGGTAATCGTCACGCCTGTAATTGTCAGAACAACCCCTGTTGCCGCGATAACAAAGATAATGTTAATATCTTCTTTTACCACTGACCAATTTAAGTCTAAAGCCGTTTTTAGTAATAAGGGAGGGAGAAAGACAAAGAGGGTCACTTCAGGGGGAACATTAATTAAGCGAATATCAATTAAAGCGAGAAATAGACCAACAATGACTAAAAGAAGCGTATAGGGAATATCGCGAAATCGCGGAAAAGAACGAGAGATGGTAGCAACGCCAAGGGAAACAGAAAGAACAAGCAGAAATTGTTTTAAGTGTTCTTGTAAAGGTGCTTCACCGACTACATTTTCGAGTGCCATAGAAGTTATTTCAGGATGGGAGAAGTAATAACGGGAGTTAAAAAGGGCTAGTTGAGTTCAATCTTTTCTTAACAAACTTTTGGGCCACAATCATTCCTGCCCAAGGATCTTTCTAACTAAAAAAGATAATGAGGTAGATAGACTCTCTACGGACAGTGTAAAGTGAAATCCCTACACCGTCGCCCCACAGAAGAGAGAAATTGAGATCAAATAATGATTTTGCTCAAGGCTTTAATTACTATTAAAACAGATTTTTGCAATTTTGAAACACTTTTTTTGATGTCAAGATTACATTTGAATAATCAGCAATGAGCAACAGTGGTCTTAATTTATCCTCACCGAAGCCGCTTATGGGCTGGCGAGAAGTGGTTAGCCTCCCTTACCTTAACATTCCCAAAATTAAAGCTAAAATTGATACAGGAGCGCGATCGTCGGCTCTCCACGCTTATCATATTGAGTATGACTGTCAACAGAAGTGGGTTTACTTTCGGGTGCATCCCTATCAACACAATACTGAAATCACTATCGAAGCTGAGGCGAAACTGTTAGAAATGCGAAATGTTCGTAATTCGGGTGGAGTTGCCCAATTACGTCCCGTGATTGAAACCGTAGTAAAATTAGGCGAGAGGGAATGGTTGATCGAATTAACTTTAACCAATCGTGATGTGATGGGATTTCGGATGCTTTTAGGTCGTCAAGCGGTGCGAAACCAGTTTTTAATTGATCCAGGGCAATCCTATTTGCAAAGCCTGCCCATAGAAACCTACAGCGACGAAGACTGATGAAAATAGCAATTCTCTCACAAGATGCGTCTCTCTATTCTACGAGACGATTAAAAGAAGCGGCGACGGAACGGGAACATGAGGTGCGAGTGATTAATTACTTGCGCTGTTATATGAATATTACCTCTCACAAGCCGACTGTGGTGTATCAGGGTAACCCTTTAGAAGAGTATGATGCAGTGATTCCTAGGATTGGTGCTTCGAGAACTTTTTATGGCACGGCGGTGGTGAGACAATTTGAATTAATGGGAGTCTTTACGGCAAATGAGTCTCAGGCGATTTCGCGATCGCGCGATAAACTCCGCTGCTTACAAATTCTAGCTCGTGAAGGAATCGGACTGCCAGTAACCGGTTTTGCCCATGCTACTCAAGATATTGATGGGTTAATTGAAACTGTCGGCGGTGCGCCTGTGGTGATTAAACTTTTAGAAGGAACCCAAGGCATTGGGGTGGTTTTAGCAGAAACTCATCAAGCTGCCAAATCGGTTATTGAGGCATTTCGTGGTCTAGATGCCAATATCCTAGTGCAAGAATTTATTAAAGAAGCTAAGGGGGCTGATATTCGCTGTTTTGTGATTGGGGGAAAAGTGGTCGCCTCCATGAAACGACAAGGCGCGGAAGGAGAATTTCGCTCGAATTTGCATCGCGGTGGAAAAGCTGAGAAAATCAAACTCACTCCCGAAGAAAGAAGCACCGCCGTTCGTTCGGTGAAAGCCATGGGCTTACGAGTTGCCGGGGTGGATATGCTACGCTCCAATCATGGGCCAGTGGTCATGGAAATTAATTCTTCTCCGGGGTTAGAAGGGATTGAAAGTGCCACTGAGGTAGATGTGGCGGGAAAAATTATTGATTTTATTGAAAAAAATGCTGTCCCTAATAAACTCAGCGATCGCATTCGATATTAATTAATTATAGTTATGCAGTTAATTTTGTATTCTAAGCCCGATTGTCATCTCTGTGAGGGGCTTCAGGAAAAATTAGAACAAATCACCACGGTTGACTTTGATTTAGAAATCCGAGACATTACCACTCGCGAGGACTGGTTTCAAGCCTATCAATATGAAATTCCGGTCTTGTGTCGCCAAGTGGGAGAAACAGAAGAACCCTTACCTCGTCCCTCTCCTCGCGCCTCGGTTAAGCAATTAGCAAAATTATTACAGTCTTATTGCTAAAATTGTCCTTTTGGATTGAGTGGGATGATGGAAAAAGTTCCTCATCTAAACGGCGAACTCCCGTTACCTGATCTGTCCTTGGGAAGGATAAGGAAGCCGAGGGGCTGTCATCTGAGGTGTCCTCAGATGTTTATACGCCCCGTCCGACTACATCTCGATCGAGATTCGTCGTGGGTGAGTTTACCATGAAGGAGTCCCATTTCTGTAATTTTAGGGGAAGAAAATCATAATGAGTGAAGCGCGTTCCGGTTATACCTTACCTGTTTTTGCTTGTGCTTCGGCAGTGGCTGCCTTACAGTATTTGCAAAACAACCCGCGTTTAGAAACAGTCAAAATTGATCTAATTAAGCCCCCTCAACAGGTGAGTATTCCCATCGAACAGATTGCCTTATTAGGAGAAAACAAGGCTTTAGCCATTACGCGCAGTGATCCAGGGGATAATTTAGATTTAACTGCTAATACCCCAATTTGGGCAGTGGTGAGTTTACAACAGAAACCCTCTGGAGAGGAAGCAATTGTTATTCAAGGGGGAGACGGTGTGGGAAAGCAGTTAAATCGTGAGGGGGAAGCGGCGATTTATCGTTATGCTAAGGAGTTATTACAAGGAAACTTACAACCCTTATTAAAAGTTAATCAGCAAGTAACGGTTACCATTATTTTGCCAGAAGGGAAACAACTTGCCAAACGTACCTCGAACGCCGCTTTTGGGGTGGTAGAAGGATTATCATTATTAGGAACAACGGGCATTTCTCAACCTTTAACCGCACCCGGTCAATTAACGGCGTTTCAGGAAGAATTAGTGCAAAAAGCACAGGAATTTGACACTTTAGTGTTTTGTGTGGGGGAAAATGGCTTAGATTTAGCCAGAAAACAGGGCTTTAATCCTGAACAGTTAGTGAAAACGGCAAATTGGATGGGGCCATTGTTAGTGGCAGCCGGAGAACAAGGGGTAAAATCATTAATCTTGTTTGGTTACCACGGAAAACTGATTAAACTGGCTGGGGCAATTTTCCACACCCATCATCATCTTGCTGATGCCCGTTTAGAGATTTTAACGGCAATGGGGGCTAAAGTGGGGTTTTCTTCCGACATTTTACAAAACTTACTAGCCAGTGAGACAACCGAAGCTGCCTTAAACTGGTTACGAGAACAGGAAAATGGGGATGAGATGGTAGAAAAAGTCTATAGCGCGATCGCGCAATCTATTGATCAACGCTCTCAAGATTATATCCGCAAACACGCCGAGCAAACCGTCAAAGTGGGATCAGTGTTATTTGATGGCAACAGAAATATTATTACTGTTAGCCCCTTGGTAAAGGAG
>JBKHER010000097.1:0-8813 GCA_046540715.1 Halothece sp. | reverse complement strand
GAGCGTCTCGCTCCCTAACTCCAAAATCAGGGTTAATTTCTCGGATTTGATATTACTTAGGATTTGCCGAAAACATGAGTGATCCTGCATGACCTAAGCTGCGTTAATATCTCTGTCTTCGGAATGTAAGAGGCACAAACCGAAGGAACGCCTCCCTAATCCGCTTCGCGCTCGATTAGGGACGGTCGCGCTTTACGTTCAAAAATCGTCAGCCCCACCCCTGCCAATAACCAATGATGATCAATCCGATTGAATCCAATTTGTTTTCCCATTTCTTCTCGTTTAGAAAAACTGTAAAGACGAATTTTTCCAGCGCCGATGGGAATTTCGTGATCACCATTGTCTGGGATCCCAATCCAATCAATTAAATAATACTTTCCCTCAGGTTTTAGGGTGCGATAAACTTCCGATAACACTTGTAAGGGATCTGGATAATGAAGGAAGCTAATCGTATTAAAAACCGCATCAAACTGTTGATCAGCGGTTGGTAAATCCGCTGCGTCTCCTTTAATATAAAGTAAACGAGGAGCATGACGACGAGACTTTCGTGCTTGGCGTAACATTTCTGGAGAAATATCCAAACCAATGCCAAAAAGGTCGGGATAAATGTTTGCTAGACGGTCTAATAAGCGTCCTGTTCCACAGCCTAAATCTAATACCCAAGGCGTTTTCGGTAACGTCAGATAATCCAATAATCTTCGATGAAGCGTTTTATAGAATATTGAAGAAATTAAATCATCATAAAACAACGCCCAAACATCAAAGAGTTGGATCTTTTGTTGAATTTCTTGCTCAATGCTTGATGAGGTCATCATTAAGGTCTTTTTTCTTTTTCCTTCACGAGGGAAACCACTACATCTTTAAACTATCAAAATGGTTTGTTGTCTAATTATGGAAATTAAATATACCAGACATCCCGATCAAACCCAACTCGCCTATTGTCATCACCCTGCATCTTCCAAGCAGAAACATAAGCCAGGATTGCTTTTTTTGCCAGGCTACGGCTCAGATTTAGAAGGAACCAAAGCAACAACCCTCTTTAACTGGGCGATAGAACAGGGGCTTCAGGCGACCTTAATGGACTATGGCGGTCATGGCTATTCTAGCGGCAAATTCAGGGAAGGAACAATTGGACAGTGGAGGAATCACGCCTGTTATATCTTGGAAACGATTACCATAGGGCCACAAATTCTAATTGGTTCTTCGATGGGGGGTTGGATTATGATGCTTTTAGCCCTTCAGTCTCCAGAACGGGTATGTGGGCTAATGGGACTTGCTACAGCTTGTGATTTTCCCTCGCGATCCATCGAGCCGTCGCTTACCGAGGAACAAAAGCAAGAACTCAAAACTAAAGGCGAAATTATCTTAGATTATAGTTCTTTACCGATGACCCAACATTTCCTTGAGGAGTCTGTGCATCATCATCTGTTTGGTAGTGGGGATCTTAATCAGATTACTTGTCCTGTTACCCTCATTCATGGCGTAGGAGACAGCGTCATCCCATGGTCTTGGAGTTGTGACTTGCAACAAGAACTCGGCAGTGATTATGTGACGGTTACTTTAATCAAACACGCTACCCACCGCCTTTCTGACTCCCAAAGCCTAAAAATTATAATCGACACTTTAGCAAGACTTTATGATGTTGTATAAAGCACGCGATCGCGCTATCACCGTCAAAGCCTAGTTACAATTCCTATCCTTATACCTGAAGTTGTTATCGCAATTATTGATTAAAATCTCAAGGTAATGCAAGAATGCCCCCAATGTCACAGTCAGAATTATCGTAAAAATGGGCGCGTACAAGGGAAACAACGTTATCGCTGTAAAGATTGTGGGCGACAGTTTTTAGAACAAGTTTTAGCCGTGGAAAACCCCCCTGAAGAGTCATCCGTATTCCCCTTTCAAACGATAGATTCTGCGGATAACAAACACTCAGGGATGAGTATTATTCTGCTAGATTTAGAAAATATTAGACTCGATCGCGCAGCGGAAAGTTACTTACAGAAATTAGCCTTCTATCCGTTGCAAATCAAACTTGCTTTTGCCAACTGGGGAGAAAGCGCAGTGAATAAGCAAGATATTGATCTCTATGAACGGGGTTATTTTTTAGTTCATGTTCCAGGCGGCAAAAATAGTGCTGATGCCCGAATGATGACATTAGGGGCTGCGATTCGTGTTCATTATCCCAATGTGAAAGAAGTTTTTGTTTGTTCCTCCGATTGGCTACTTACCAATTTATCTAATGAATTATTGAGTCAAAATTTACGGGTATGGCGGGTTCGTCGTCAAGATAAAGTTTTAGAAATTGAAAATCGGATAACAGGAAAAGTTTATGCTTATTCTTTAGAATTAAATCAAAGCATTCCTGATGCAAAAGAGTTAGTTACCCAAATTGAAAGATTACTTGCTAAAGAACAACAATCAATTAGTGATAAGATTGATGAAATTGCTCAATTACAGGTCTTATTAGAAACGAGAAAGAAACTGCTTAAGGAGAATGATTCTTTACTTAATCAGGAAACAATGATCGCTTCCCATGCTTCTGAAAATGGAAAAGCATCCTCAAACAATCATCCATTTTTAGGCGAAAAAGATTTTGAAGATGCGGTGATTCAAATTATTGGAGAAGTGGAAAAAGGATCTCCCGATCAAAAAATCACGCCTTCTGTAATTTCAAATTGCTTTAAGTCTCGTTTCGGGGTGACCGCTAATGAAGTGGTAAAAAGATTAAATCTAGAGTCAAACTTTACTAGGTTTATTGAAAAAAGCTCTCGTATTTCCTTAACTAAGGCTGGTAAGAAAAAAAATAAAGTGAGTGCGAAAACTGAAAAAACAACGGAGAAATCGACCCCAAAAGTAAGTAGTTCGTTAGAATTACGCCAAATATTACGGAATTTGCTTGAATCCTTTTTATTAGAAACGGGAGAATCTTCCATGCTTTTAACCAAACTGGGAGCAAAATTTAAAGAAGTTTATGGAAAATCAGTTTCGACCGTCATTAAATCCTTACAGTTAAAGGGAAATTTTACTAAGTTCTTGATTTCTTGTGAGGAATTTCATCTGGAAAAGGTGGGAACCGTGTATAAAATTTCAATTAATCATCAGACCACTCGCGAATAACACCACTTGATCAAAATAGTATAACCCTCTTTTGTCACTTCCTGAATAAAGAAGTAAAAAATTAGGAGTTTGAGCAAGGCTTAAAAAGCTTGGGAACATCTTGTTTGTTAATTGCGAAGTTGATAGAGATTGGCGGCGGTTTCTAAATCCGCGATCGCGCTTTGAGGATTTCCATTCATATAATGAACTAACCCACAATTGGCATCGGCTTCAGCACTAATTTCCGTGATTGTAATGCAAGAGATTTTTAATAATGAATAAGATATTTTATACTCAAATTAGTGACAAATTTGGGAAATGACTCAACATTGGTGAAGCAAAAACGCCATCAGACAGATAAACAGAAGACCTCTAGCTTGTGGCAATCTTTTTTATTAATTGGGATTGCTGGGGGGCTATTAGTGCTACTTGCTTGTCTCGCAGGGAATATCGCTTTCGGTGCAGCCAACATTCCACTAGAAGAAGTGTACCGAGCATTTACCGCTTATGATGGTTCTACCAATCATCTGATTATTTGGACGGTACGCTTACCGCGAGCGCTGATTGCGACATTTGTTGGGGCAGCTTTAGCGGTTGCGGGAGCAATTATGCAGGGCCTTACCCGTAACCCCTTAGCTTCTCCTAGTATTTTAGGGGTTAATGCAGGAGCTTCCTTAGCGGTTGTGATTACCACCTTTCTCCTCAATGCTGAGTCATTGGACTTTTACATTTGGTTTGCCTTTATTGGGGCGGCGATCACCGCGATCGGGGTTTATTTTTTAGGTTCTTTAGGCCCAGGCGGATTAACCCCCATTAACTTGACCATTGCAGGAGCGGCTCTCACGGCGTTTCTCAGTTCAATTACCAGTGGCATTCTCATCGTGAGTCAACAGACCCTCGATGAAGTACGCTTCTGGCTTGCAGGGTCGCTTGCAGGGCGGGACTTAGACCTATTTGGGCAAGTTTTACCCTACTTCTGTGTCGGTTTATTATTGGCACTTGGCTTAGGAAGGCAATTAACTATGTTATCTCTTGGCGAGGATGTGGCTAAAGGATTAGGACAACGGACAATTTTAGTGAAAATCACCGCCGCGATCAGTGTGGTCTTGCTCGCCGGTTCCAGTGTTTCCATTGCCGGTCCTATTGGCTTTATTGGCTTAATTATTCCTCATATTACCCGTGCTTTAATTGGGGTTGATTACCGATGGTTATTACCCTATGCTGCCATTTTTGGAGCAATCTTTCTTTTGCTGGCTGATTTAGCTGCTCGATTATTATTTCAACCGCAAGAAATTCCTGTAGGGTTAGTGATGCCATTAATCGGCGCTCCCTTTTTCATCCATTTAGTACGCTCGCAGGTGAAACGTTAAATAGACATCTCCTAGGTTAGTTATCCGTTTTCCTTTGAATTAAGATCGCGTCGCTAAAGACAATTGTTGAGCCTGATTATTTTTCTCAGTAGGGCGGACAGCACCACCCTGCTGATTAGCTAGCCAATAAAACCGACAAGAATAAAAGCAACGCCTCCTAATAGGGCAAGAATGCTTAAAACCAAGCCAGCATTGGGGCTTCCTTTCCAAGAATATTTTTTATCATTCATGATTTGTTATATTTTGTTACAATTTTCTTAACTAGATTATGACATTTTCTGGTTAAATTGTCAGGGTGAGGTTTGCGTAACTCTTAAGAACTGTGAAGCTATTTGTTTATGAGACTCCAGAAGCAACGCCAACGGATCATCTTCCTGATTGTGCCGTTGTCATTGATGTTTTACGGGCCACCACGACAATTGCAACAGTATTGGCTGCAGGGGCCGAAGCAGTCCAGGCGTTTAGTGATATTGAGGAATTGATGAATGTTAGTGCCAAATGGGAAACGAAACTGCGTTTGCGAGCTGGAGAAAGAGGAGGCGCAAAGGTAGAAGGGTGTGATTTAGGAAATTCTCCTTTAGACTGTACTTGTGAGTTGGTAAAGGGAAAACGGTTTTTTCTCAGTACCACCAATGGCACTCGCGCCCTGCATCGAGTTGAACAGTCACCAATGGTATTAACGGCGGCATTTGTCAATGATCACGCGGTCATTGATTATTTGAAGCAGAAACAACCAGAAACGGTGTGGTTAGTGGGTTCAGGTTGGCAGGGAAGTTATTCTCTTGAAGATACAGCTTGTGCGGGGAAAATTGCTTATCAACTTTTACCCCCTTTAAGTAATCACATCGTGGCAAATGTGGGGAATGATGAAGTGATTGGCGCGATCGCGCTATACTCCCAATGGCAAAATAAGTTATTAGAATTATTCCATCTCTCCAGTCATGGACAGCGATTATTAAAACTGGGACAAACCGACGACTTGACCTACTGCGCTCAACAAAATACCTTAAAGGTGATTCCCATGCAGAAAGAGAGGGGGGTGTTAATCTCAAGCTCAACCTAGAAATTAATCGAAGGTGAGCGAGAAGTCCCCAAGGTGCGCTTTTTTATAGCGAAAGTTCCGCTTGGGTCGCACCTCAATTTCAACGAAGCAAATTGGAAGGGTAAAGTTTGATGATCATAATGGAAAAGTAGGAAAGTTGAAGGGTTGCCCGATCGCGCAAATCTTGATACACTACTTGTTCTGGCATTGTCGCCCGTTCCACAATTTGACTGGAAGCCAGTAAGCCTTTTTGGGCTAATAATTCCCAAATTTGAGGATAGAGAGAACTAAACTTCATTAAGACAATTACTTCGGCATGATTTAAAGCGGTTTCGAGTTCCTCAAGATGATAAAGGGTGGGTAAAATCATTAAACGCTGCGATCGCGTGGTTAAGGGAATCCCCAATTCCGCGGCGGCTGCCATAGGAGAACATATCCCCGGAATAGTTTCCACAGCCACATTAGAATCGAATTGTTGCACTGTTTGCGCGAGGTAGGTAAAGGTACTATAAAAACTAATATCGCCTTCACAAGCAAAGGTGACATCTTCTCCGTTTTGCAAATAAGTTAAGACAGTTTTGGCTGCCGTTTCCCACGCCTGAGTTAATTCTTTCTCATCTTGTACATAGGGAAATTTTAGCGGTAAGAGGGTTTGATGAGACTGTAGCCAAGGGGTAATGATACTTTGGGCAATTCCCCGTTTCCCTCTAATTCCTTCAGGAAAGGCGACAATATTCGCGTTTTGGAGGCATTTTAAGCCCTTAACAGTAATTAATTCGGGATCGCCGGTTCCGACGCTGACACCATAAAGTTTACTCACAATTAACTTACGACTGATAAGCCATCAACAACAACAGACGGGGTTTTATAAGAACCATTAATTTCTGGATCACCCCCGAGGGTAATTAAATGATTAAGGGCGGTATAAATATTCCCTGCTACCATCGTATCTTTGACACGCCCTGTAATTTCTCCATTTTGAATCCGATACCCTAGTTCAATGTTGGCGGAAAATTCTCCTGAGAGATCCGCATCTTCTCCTAGTAGTTGATCGATCACTAAGCCTTCATCGAGTTGGGAAATTAAATCTTGGAGTTGTCCTTGACCGGGATCGACAATTAAATTCACTAACCCGGGTGTGGGATAACGCCCTAAACTGGGACGAAAACCATTACCAGTGGTTCCAGTTTGCAATAAACGTCCGATCGCGCGATCGCTGTAAAATTGTTCTAACCGCCCTTGCTGAATTAACATCAGTTTCTGAGTGGGCGTTCCTTCATCATCAAAGGGACATCTTTCGGGTAATTGGGTGGGATCTTGAAAAAGGGTAATTTGGGGGGAAATCACTTGTTGATTTAAGCGTTCACTCCAAGGGGATGATCCCTCCCAGACTCGTTTCCCATTTAGCGCCGAGACTAACGTATCCCAAAATAAGGGGGCAGCTTTAGCGGTAAAAATAATCGGAACGCGCCCTTGCGGTGAGGAGACAGTTTGTGAGGCAAACCTTATCCCATCAGCAATGCGTTGCTGGGTAGGGCGTAAATCTAGGGTTTCTGAACCTTCTACCCCATCAGCAATGGTGAAAAAGTCTTCTCCCCGTACCCATTCTGCTTCGATAAAAGCACTAACATTAATGTCACTATATTGACAATCTGTCCCGCGTGTGTTAATAAGACGAGTAGTTTGTTGCTCACAGTCTAATTCGGCTTTACATAACAGGTGAGGATAAGCATCATGGAGTTGCGCGATCGCGCTTTTTCCCGTTTCCACAAGGCTTTCTCGGGACATTTCTTTCCCCTGAGTGGAATAAACTTGTCGATGATCAGCAGTTAATTCAATGGTTTCGGGGGGATTTAATTCACATAGGGCGAGGGTACGGTTAACCAACGTTTCAAGATCAATATCTCCATAAGCGACACTCACACTCGGAGCGCGATCGCGCCAGATTCGTAACGCTATTCCCTCTGATTCTGTGGTTTCTAATTGTTTGAGATCATTTGCCTCAAAATAAACCGCCCGAGAGTGAGACACCAGTTGATACACTTCCGCCTCATCCACTCCTGCTTTTTGCGCCTTCTCTAAAACTTCTTCGGGATTAATCATGCCAATAGCCAAAATCCTGCAAATGCTTCTGAGTTGGGATCACGTTGAATCGCGAAAAAGTGGACTCCCTTCGCTTTTTCTTTTGCTTGTTGGAAACTTTTTGCCTCTTTGAGGGTTTCAGGATTGGTAATATCCGCTAAAATCCAACATTCACTGCTTCCCGTTTGTAAAAGCAGACGTGGTAAACTCCCCTGTTGTAATTGAATCTGCGATAATTCGATTCCAGACATCCACCCAGCAAAGGGCATGGCGCGAGGCGAAAAAATCACTAACCCTGGAATTTTTGTCTTGGGATCTAATTCAAACAAAGATAAAGGAAATCCCTCGCCAAAACTAATCTCCCACTCATCCATTTCCTGAAAGGATTGGGCTTCTAGGGTAACAAATGCCCATTTATCCCCTTTATCGCCGCGAATGGCATCAGGCAAAATGGCAGGATTTTCGGCAGGATATTGCACGGCGGTACTGGTAACCGCGTTTTCGTCATACCCTTCCTGTTGGGGATACACCTGTTCTGTTCGTTCTTGGAGCCATTTTTGCAGGGCATAAGTGCGCCGACTGGGAAGAGCCGTAATCCCTAAATCATCACACGCCTTAGTAATCATATTACTCATGGGACGGCGAAAGAAACGGATTTTCTTCGGAGAATGTCCAGACTGCGCGATCGCGTCATTAATCGCTTCTTCTAAGAAAATAGAATTAACATTGGTTGCCGAGCAAAACTTATTATAGCGAAATAACTGGTCGGGAGTTGTTTTGACATCTAAAGGGCTTTCGCAAATCAAAACTTCCCAGAGTTTTTTATTATTCTCATCCCGAATTGGACGGGAATAGAAATCAAGTTCCCAAATCGTATCCATTTTTTCTTCGTGCTGAGGACTCCCCGTTATCAACTTCGGTGTCCTATGGGCAACAAGTTACTCTAGGGTCGAAGCTTAATTTGTAATTTAACGGGAGAGGAAAGCACGTCCTCCTGTTATAAGTTGGTGTTTCTTTTCAACATTTTAAGTGAAACTGAGATAATTAAGTGAACTACGCAAAGCCACTACGAGTCGCTTTAGGCGGCTAAGGTTCAGGAGTCACCTCCATTCCCTCCCTAAGATGACATTGGTTTTAGCCGTTTCCCATCAAGCGCGATCGCGCTTTGCTCCCTAGGAGTGGGAGCATCTTGCTCCCTAGGAGTGGGAGCATCTTGCTCC
>JBKHER010000096.1:0-8837 GCA_046540715.1 Halothece sp. | reverse complement strand
ATAGAATTGAGCGCCAGAAAAACTTGGTTATTCGTTACTGTTTAAAAAGTCATTAATAACAAGGAGAGACCATTGATTTCTACTCATACTAACCATAAGGTTGCCATTACTCCCTTTGCTGAAAAAAATAATTCCCCCTTAACTAAACAACAAATTAAGGTTTTACAAATTAATTTAGGACGAAAATGTAACCTTGCTTGCACTCATTGTCATGTAGAAGCTAGCCCCAAGCGCACGGAAGAACTTTCCCCCGAAGTTTGCGAACAAATTATTCAGTTAATCCACCGTTTTCCTCAAATTGAAACCGTTGATTTAACTGGAGGTGCGCCAGAAATGAACTATGGTTTTCGTCCCATTGTTGAAGCAGCAAGGGAACAAAATAAAGAAGTCATTGTTCGCTCAAACTTAACCATTTATTTTGAATCAGGCTTCAAAGATATTCCTGAATATTGCGCTCAAAATCGAACTCGAATTGTTGCTTCTCTTCCTTGTTACTTAGAAGATAATGTGGATAAACAAAGAGGGGCTGGGGTTTATAATGATTCCATTCAAGCCCTACAATGGCTCAATAAGCTCGGATATGGTAAAAATCCAAATTTAATTCTAGATTTAGTTTATAATCCGCCCGTTCCAATTACTGAGGAACAATTTAAGTTACCCCCTCAACAGAAAAAACTGGAAACAGATTATAAAGTTTATCTGGAAGAACACTTTGGCATTGAGTTTAATAATCTCTTTACCATTACCAATCTTCCCATTGGTCGCATTAAAGACTTTTTACATCGTTATCAACTGCATAAGTCTTATCTCAAATTTTTAGAGGAGAATTATAACCCAGCAACGGTTTCTAATCTCATGTGTCGGGATGAATTATCCGTCGATTATTTAGGCAATATTTATGATTGCGACTTTAATCAAATGGAAAATGTTCCTGCTAAAACCCCAGACGGCGAGAATATAACGGTTAAAACGTTATTAGAATTTGATAATTTAGATATCATTAAAACCATCCAAACTCGCCCTTACTGCTATGGTTGCACGGCTGGAAGCGGTTCTAGCTGTGGCGGTGCGTTGCTCAGTTGAATTCAAAATCAACTAAACTTACTATTAGGAGGAATCATGAACTCTAAACTCAAATATATAGGAATCGCTGTGATAGTTGCTGCCTTAATTACTTCTACTCAATTTATTGATTTTCAAGGATTACTCACCGACGCTTTACGATGGATTGATGATCTGGGTCCCTTAGCCGCGATTGTTTTTATGGCTATTTATATGATTGCAACAGTTTTATTTTTTCCAGCTTCAATTTTAACCTTAGGTGCCGGGGTTGTTTTTGGGGTTATTCTCGGTTCACTTTATGTATTTATTGCTGCTAGTATTGGGGCGAGTTTAGCCTTTTTAGTGGGACGATATGTTGCTCGGGGTTGGGTAGAAAAACAAATTCAAGGCAATCCGAAATTTAAAGCCATTGACCAAGCCGTTGCAGAAGAAGGGATAAAAATTGTCTTGCTAACTCGTTTATCACCTGTCTTTCCCTTTAATCTTTTGAATTATGCTTATGGACTAACAAAAGTTTCTTTTAAAGATTATGTGTTGGGAACATTAGGCATTTTACCTGGAACAATTATGTTTGTTTATGTGGGTTCTCTGGCGCAAAATTTAGCAACTATTGGTAGCGAAGAGGTAGAAACCCCGGGGGGAATTGAATGGGCAATCCGAATTATTGGCTTTGTGGCAACTGTCATTGTTACCGTTTATGTGACGAAAATTGCCAGAAAAGCACTCAGTCAAAGAGTGGAAACTGACACTGAAACTGAAGCTAAAGCATCTTTGGAATAGCAGAACTTAATTGCCAAAGGTTAATCGATGAGCAGGAAGCGATGAAGTTACCTGCTCTTTTAGTGGCGGAGAAGCCCTAACTGAAGGTTAATCGGCAAATAATTAATGCTGCAATAATTCCTGTTAAGTCTGCGGTTAAAGCCGCCGATAAGGTGTGACGAGTGCGGAGAATGCCAATGCTGCCAAAATAAACGGCCATCACATAGAAAGTCGTTTCCGTTGATCCCTGCATGGTAGAAACTAGATACCCTAAAAAGCTATTGGGATCATTATTGACAAGTTCTGACATTACCCCAAAAGCACCACTCCCCGATAAGGGCCGAATCAGGGCCATGGGTAAGGCTTCGGGGGGAAAGTTAATGATGCTAGTAATGGGGGTTAGCAGGTTCTTCATTAAATCTAATGCCCCACTTTCTCGGAACATCCCAATGGCAACAAAAATCGCTACTAAAAAGGGGATAATACGAACTGCAATTTGAAACCCCTCTTTTGCTCCTTCTGTGAGAACTTCATAAACCTTGACCCCCCGAAAATAACCTAATAATAAGAGGGTACAGATTAAAAGGGGCAATAACCAGTCGGAAATGACGCTCATGACTTCCGTACTAAACAGATTTGGTGTGCCGTGAACTGTTAACCGATAGGTAACCACAACGAGGAAAGCAAGGGCTAATCCCCCAAATAAAAGGCGACCGACAAGTCCTGGGGGTTCTCGTTCCGTATCGGGATTGGGTTCGTCTGTAAATAAATCAGAAGACTCAGAAGCGGCAGGAGAGGTAAGGGTTTCTTCTGTGTTTTCCTCAGGAGTCTCCGTTGGTGTTGTCTCTTGTCGTGCGAGAAGTTTTGACATTAAAATCGCGATCGCGGTAGAGCAAGCAGTGGCAAAAATTGAGGGTAAAATAATTGCTCCCGGATTAGAAGCCCCAGCACTGGCGCGAACACTGATCACACTAATGGGAAGTAGGGTAAGGGAAGAGGTATTAATCGCTAAAAACAGACACATGGCATTGGTCGCCGTACCCGGAACAGGATTAAGTTTATCCAGTTCCGCCATCGCCTTTAAGCCCATAGGAGTCGCCGCATTCCCTAAGCCCAAAGCATTAGCCGCCATATTTAAGATCATTGCTGACATTGCGGGATGATTCGGGGGAATCTCTGGAAATAGCCTCACCATAATGGGACGTAATCCCCTCGCAATCACCTGCATGAAACCAGCGACTTCTACCACTTTCATAATACCTAGCCACAGTGCTAAAGCACCGATTAAGCCAATCGCTAATTCAATGGCATTTTGAGCGGAGTCAAAAATTGCTTCGGTTAATTCCGCCATCGTGCCGTTATAGGCAGCGACAATTGTGGCGAAAAGGATCATAAAGAGCCAAATTCCGTTAAGTGGGGATGAGGCTTTTTTTGTCATTAAATTTTACAGCAGTTTACTTTACTTTCCCCCGTATTTTAATGCAAATCCTGTTCCCATACCCCAATATAAATTTTTCCCTGCTTGTTTCTTTGGATAATTCCTTTCCAATCTTCAATTGTGAAAGACCTTAAATCAGTTTCTTTGCGATAAACATCTTCTAAGCTTTGTCTAATGACTGGGGTAAGGTTCCCCTTTAACATCGTTTCTAACTTGCTTTCTATAATCTCTAATTCCACTGAAGCCGCAAAAGAAGCCTCAGTTTGTCGCAAATTCTGGGTATCGCGATCAAAGATATACCCTAAATCCATTTTTCCGGGAATGTAATCTTTATAGTGAACGGTTTGGGTGTTGGGCCAGTAACCGCGACGACTTGCTGTAGGGTTTCCTAAGGTTTCCACCACTTGATCTTTACTTACCCCTGTGCTGAATACAGGGACATTTTCAATTGAGATTTCTGATTCAGTTTCTGATTCAGTTTCTGATTCAAGGGGGGTTGTGGGAACAACAACTGCGGGGTTTTCGACTTCTAGTTCAATTTCTGATTCAGAGTCTGGTTCAATTTCTGATTCAGAGTCTAGTTCAATTTCTGATTCAGAGTCTGGTTCAATTTCTAATTCAGAGTCTGGTTCAGAGTCTGATTCAGAGTCTGGTTCAAGATCAATTTCTAAATCACGAGCAATTTCTTCTTCATCAGAAGATGGAGGCGATTCATCTTCTTGTGTGTCTTCTGAGGATGGCTCTGTTTCTTCTTCTTCCGAGGGAAGAGGCGGGGTGGGTTCCGTGACTACTGACTCATCCTCGCCACCCTGACGAAGCCCCTCTAAAACTTGTACCATTCCATAACCAATTCCTCCAGCACTAAAAATTAGTAAAATGATGATTGCGGTTGTCGTTAAAAAGGAATTTCCCTGACCTTTCTCAGACTGAGATTGAGGCTTAGAACGATCAGGGATAGCTGCCACCGTTGCTGCTTCGGTGCGAGGAGACTGTAATAAGGTAGTGGGAGAGGATTGTTCGAGGTAATGAGAAGAACTGGTTAAAGCCGCTAGCATTTCTTGAGCATCCCCAAAGCGATCGCGCGGATTAAACCGTAACGCCTGATCAATCACCCCTGCTAAATTCCCATGTAACTGAGGAACAGCTTTTCGCCATAATAACTCACCAGTTCGAGGATCACTCTCAATGGTATGAGGAGGTTGACCACTGAGTAAAAAGACCGCAGTTAAGGCTAAACTATACAAATCGCTGGAATAAACCGGTCGCCCGGCCGCTTGTTCCGAAGGCATATAGCCGGGAGTCCCAATGGCGATGGAATGGGTACGTTCTGAGTCGATGACGGTTCCGAGAGCTTCTTTGACCACGCCAAAGTCAATTAAAACCGGTTGCTGATCCCGGGCCCGTAAAATCACATTATCAGGCTTGACATCGCGATGGATAATATGCTGGCTATGCACATAATCCAACACTTTGAGGAGGCTAATCACAATTTTGGTGACTTGCTTCTCGGATAAAACCCCGCTCTTTTTTACCTGTTCAGTTAGCGTTAGCCCTTCAACATACTCTTGAACTAAATAAAAGGTTTCAGACTCAGCAAAATAAGCATAGAGTTGGGGAATCTGACTATTACCGCGACTTAACGCCTCTAAAATCGCTGCTTCTCGTTGAAACCGCTCTCGAATCCACTGATATTGCTTCGGCTTGGAAACAATGGGATAGAGTTGTTTAATCACACAATAGCGTTCTGACGGAAGATGGGTATCGACAGCTAAAAAGGTTTGACCAAACCCGCCATGTCCCAGTTCTCTTACTACGCGATACCGATTATTTAAAACAACAGCTGTCATTCCCACACCATTACCTCATTAAGCGACTAATCGCGACCTTGAACTGATTTTATAGTCCAATCGCCCCTGTTCTTTCAATTTGGGGTTAAATCGAAGATTCATCTTAACGCCCCGCTCAATTCCTCTTTAATTTCTGCTTCGAGCCGATAAGCAACATTTTTTAAGAGTTACGTTGGCGCAATCTCATCCCCTTGATTATAATCCTCTTTTTCTGCTTCTGTCATTGGGAATGTGGCATTAATTAGTTCTGTCCACTTTGCTGGTTCTAGATTTCCTGATCTTGGAACTGGTTAATGTAACAAGATTTAAAAGTTTTGATTCAGCACTGATGCTTAAAGCTATGATAGGGAATAATCAATTTTTCTAGGAGGATAGTGATTATCTTGGTTGATTTATTTGCACTTTCCCGTCAATACTGTGTTACGATTTGCGGTTTTCTCATTCCGATTAATCTTTTACTAACATCTTGTACCTTATTTTTCTTAGTGAGACAGTTTTCTCAAAATTTAGTTCGCCGAAGTGCTTTTACTGCTAGTTTTTTGGCTTTAGCAATGATTGCTCATGTGGGAACTTGGCTAGCAGTGGGAGTGGTAATGACACCCACTTATATTTTATTATCTTTGGGAACGACTTGTTTAACAATTAATGGTTACGCTTACTTCGCCCCTCATCAAGTCCGTAAATTGTTGGGAATTGCCTAAATAAGCTTATTTTTTCTCTCCTGGCTTTTTACGACGTGGGATGGGTTTAGGTTTGTCTTTTGAAGATGGGGCTTCTTTTCGCTGAGAGGAAGAAATGATTTTTTTAGGATTACGATTGGCTTTTTTCGGCTTGACTTTATCACTAAGTTTAGTCACTTTCTCTGCATAAGTAACCACTAATTCTTCTCCTTTTAGTTGAGCATCAATTTCCCAAAACCATCCCAATTTTTCATCTTCATCGGGAAGTGTTCCGCTTAATTTTAGCTTGAAAAAGCTCGGTTTTCCTTGGGAAAGTCGTTGAATTTTAATGATAATTTTTTGCTCAGATTCAGCATAGAATACTAATTCTCCGCGAATCGAAAAATATCCAGCTTGGGCGTTAACTTTAGAGACCGCTTCCTCTTGTAATTTTTCCGCACGGTTTGAAGATTCATTCAAGGTTTGTGGTTCCCAAATTCCGACAATTTGCAGATGAAGGTAGTCTTCTTTTTGTCGAGTGCGCGGGTAAACCACCCAAAGATGGGGTTGTTCTAGGTTAATATGCTTTTTGACAACACTGATCACACGCCCAAGAAGTACCGCTTCTAAACTTCGGTTTTCAGGTAAAAGAATCTTTCCTGAGGTTAATTTTTCATCATTAGGTTGATAAACGCCCCAAATCATCCCGATCGCGCGGTATTGCGTCTCATGAGTCGGGGGTGGGATGGGATGTTGTAAAAACTTTTCTTGATTGTTAGCCATAGTGGTAATTCGTGATAGTTAGTTGAGATTCCCCTACTGAGTAATCAGATGACGCACTGCATCATATAAATCAGGTTTTTGACTATTAAACCAGGTAATTTCTGCTTGGGAAGTAAACCAAGTGCGTTGTCGTTTTGCAAATTGGCGAGTATGAAGAACAATTAATTCTTGGGCGGTTTCTAAGTCAGTTTCTCCTGCTAAATAGTCTTTGATTTCTTGATATCCTAGCGTATCCAATAAGGGAAGTGACCAGCCATATTTCTCAATCAATCCTTTAACTTCTGTAATCAATCCTAAATTTAACATTTTCTGGGTGCGAGTTTGGATTCTTTTTGTTAAGTCTTCTGGAGAACAGTCTAACCCAATTTGTTGGATGGGATAGGTAGGGGGATTTTCTCCTTGTTGTTCACTAATTGGTTTTCCTGTCACATAAAAAACTTCTAAAGCGCGTAGGGTTCGCACTTGATCATTAGGGTGAATTTTTGTTGCGGCTTGGGGATCAACTTGCTGTAAAAACGCATACAGTTGAGATTGACCAAGGAATTTTAAGCGCGATCGCAGTTCTGGATGAGGGGGAACTCTCGGAATTTTTAATCCTTTGGTAATGGCTTTAATATATAACCCTGTTCCGCCGACTAATAATAGCGGAGAATCAGGAAGAGAAGCAATTAAATGATTGGCTTGATCTTGATATTCTGCTACCGTTAATAAATGTCTGGGATCACAAATATCAATTAAATAATGAGAAATTAAGGCTTGTTCTTCTTGGGTGGGTTTCGCCGTTCCAATATTAAAATCACGATAGACTTGTCGCGAGTCTGCACTTAAAATAACGGTATTGAATTCTTGGGCAAGTTTCAAGGCTAATTTTGATTTTCCCGTCGCCGTTGCACCACAAATAACAATTAATTTCGGTAACATTGACTTATTTTTAGAGCCAGACTATAACCATAAACTTATCAGAAAAAAAGATAAACTACCACTGGCAATGGGAACAGTTAAATTATCAATTCCCCATTGAGAAATTGCCTCAGAACTAGTCGCAAAAAGTGCAATAATAAGCGAGATCAGCCAAATTTGCCAGTGGTTTCCAAACACAAAAAGCAAGATTAAAAGTGAAATTAAGTAACTCACTCCTGCCATTGTTGCTGATCCCTCCCAACTTTTTTTGTTACCAAAAACTTGATAAGGATGCCGACCAAAATTTTGACCCACAAGGGCTGCGAGTCCATCTCCCCACGCCATAGTTAAAATCCCGATCGCGGCATAATAGGGTTTTTCAGGAAAGAAAAACGCCACTAAAATTCCAATACTAAGGGCATAAAAAAATGTTCCTAAACTTTTACGCCCGACACTATTAATACTAGGTAAAATTGGGAAAAAATAGGATAATAAAGCAATTATTGCCGCGATCGCTGCTGCGCTGATTCCGATTACTGCTGGAATTTCAAACCACCAAGCAAAAAGAATCACATTTCCCGCCCCAATATGAACCACTTTTCGGGTTAATTCGACATCAGAAGCAATCAGCCGATTCAAAATTTCTGCTAAAAGGATGACCCCCCCTAAGAAGCCAGTAACAATTATTAAAGGAAAAATGGGGATAGCTGAATTTGTTAAGGATAAAAACACAACTTTTCTAATTAAACATCCATTCTTCAAGAATTGGTCGAATTGTTTTTAATTCTTCCAAGGAGAGTAATTCTAGATCACCTTCCGAGTTAACTTTCGCAAAAAATAGTAACGGCACTAATGGTGTATAGATACCATACTCACAATTATTATAAGAAAAAGTAGCAAGCAGTTGAAATTCTTCTGTTTCTAACCCCTCTTCCGTTTCAATTTCTAAAGTGAGGATATCTTCGTCTTCTGGTTCGGGTAATTCCCCAGCCACAGTGAGGGTAAAAGAGGTTGGCTTGAGAGTTAAGGCTTCTTCTGCTAAACTAGCTTCTGCTTCTGGGAGAAGTTTCTCAATATCTGCTTCGTCTTCAATGAGAATGGCTTGTTCTTCTTCTGGTTCTTCCTCCTCCCATAAAATCAGAGAAATAGGAGAGTCAATGGGTAAAAGCAGATAGTATTGAATCCCCTTTGACTTAAATGATTGTTCCACATAACAGGACAGCGATCGCCCTTTCTCGTCAACCAGAACTTTAATTTCTGGAGAAGAAGGCGGTTGATCTTGGGAAAACGGAGATGAAGACATAGTAGCGAACATATTGGAGTATTTTTCAACATATCACACTGCGATGCGTAATTAAACCGTCAGATCAATTCTTAATTTGGTTGTTA
>JBKHER010000095.1:0-8868 GCA_046540715.1 Halothece sp. | reverse complement strand
CCCTAATTTTGGGCTACTATTGTTTCTTTTCGGAGTAATTTCACTGCTTCTTGGTATTGCTGATCTTCCTCGGTTCCCATTTGAGAAAACGGAATCAAAGATTGGGAAACCTTATAATCGGGTTCAATGCCGACTTCATTAATATCGCGATGGCTAGGGGTTTCGTATTTGGCAACCGTCACTGCGATCCCAGCGTCATCGGGTAACTCAAATAAAGATTGAATTAAGCCCTTACCAAAAGTGGTTTCTCCCACAATGGTAGCGCGATGGTTATCTTGTAATGCGCCTGCTAAAATCTCACTAGCACTGGCACTGCCCTCATTCACTAACACGATGAGGGGGGCTTCGGTAATCGCGCCCTCTTTTGCCCCATAACTACCAATCATCCCTTGACGGTTTACCGTATAAACCACTGTTCCTTGATCTAACCACAAACGAGCCACTTCAATTCCCGCTTGGAGTAACCCCCCTGGATTATTGCGTAAATCCAGTATAAATCCTTGTGCGCCCTGTTGTTCTAAATCATATACCTGATGGGCGATTTCTTTGGTAGCATTGGCACTGAATTGGGCAAGGCGAACATAGCCAATGGGATAGTCAGAGTTACTCTCATCAAGACGGGCATAAACAGGGCTAAGGGAAATCCGATCGCGCACAATATCCACTTCTCGCTGTTGTTCCCCTTTGGCAGATTCTACTGTAAGTTTGACATGAGTGCCTTCTTTTCCTCGCATCCGAGAGGCGGCTTCATCAAGAGAAAGATTTTTGGTACTCACCCCATCAATGGCTAAAATATGATCGCGCGGTTGAATCCCTGCTTTTTCGGCGGGAGAACCATCAATGGGCGTTACCACTTCTAACTGTTTGCTTTTAGAATTCAGATTAATTTGTAGCCCGACTCCCGATAGTTCTCCTGAGGTATTAACTTGTAGGCTACGATACTGTTGGGGTCGTAGTAAGCGCGTAAACGGATCATCAAGGGTGGCTAGCATTTCCTCAATGGCTTGATAAGTGGCTTCCCGATCTGAAAAACCTTGATCTAAAAAGCGTTGACGAACAAACCACCAATTTTGATCATTAAAGGTTTCATCCACATAGGCTTGATTTACCGTGCGCCAGGCCTGAAGAAAGATTTTTTCCTCTTCGCTATAATAGGCGTTGGCATTTCCTGTCCAACTGAACCAAACTAATCCGATCATCGCGATCGCGGTTAAGAGTTGTTGCCAAAAATTACGTTTACTCATGAAAAAATATCAATTAAGTCCTGAAGCCTTTACAATGCCGTTCCTAAAATAATATTGTAATATGATCTAATTTGTAAAAAGTCCCCCCTAAATCCCCCCTAACCCCCCTTGGTAAGGGGGGAATTAAAGGGGGGTACAACTGATTTAGTAGGGCTATATTGTAATCTGCTTGGCTCGGGGCGGTTAGAAAATATAGTTTAGCTATGCGCGATCGCGCGTCCTTTTGCTTGAATAATCTCTCGAAAATCATCAGGACTCACGACTTTTGCTTCGCCGCCAAACCCTAAAATCCAACGATGGAGATCAATATCTTCTAATGACCATTGGGGAAGTGTTACTCGAAAGCGATGGGGAAATGTTTGATCGGAGGTTTTTCTAAGACTAAAGAGGTTTCGATTTTTTCGTAGCAACTCCCGATTAAACGGTTGTGACATTTTCATCTGGCTAAGGGGAAATCGCCTAGTTCCCTCACTAATAAACTTAAAAGTTTGCTCGGTAAACCAAATTTCAATGGTGACTTCTACTTGTTTTCGTTCCGAAACATCTTTACTCAGATATTGTTTTTGTTGCTTGGGATCATTACCTAAAAATATGCCTCCACAGGATTGATAAAGGGTAATTAATTGTTTTAGGGATTTGGTTTGGTAATTGTGCAATCGCGTTTTAGACTGCGGTTGTCCTAAAAATAGCCGATCCAATCTTTCAAACTTTAATAAGCCTTTCTTTTCCCCTTCTGCATATTCAAAGCCTAGATACCACCCGATATTATGAAATACGATCTGCAACGGATAAACGCGAAATAAATTTTCGTCACTCTCATTAAATTTTCCACCGCCTTGGATTCGTCCTAATTCTAATAATTTACCTTCCTCAATTGCCGTTTCTACTTCCTGAGTTGACAGCGCGATCGCGCGATCAGAAATCATCTCTGGATTAACAATATTCCGATTATGAATCGCACGGACAGGATAATGATCCGCTTGGGATAATTTTGCCATTTCCATGCGTTGTTGAAACTTATTATAAATCTGTAAATCCACAGGATCATTAAAACTTTTCGCCTGTGCTTCTAGAAGATGAAATACTCTGACGAGATCCGTTGTTGATAAAATCGCCGTTCCTGCAAAATAACCTCGTTTCATCGGAAATTTAGGTAAAACGCCATAGGGTTTTAAGATCTTTTCAATATCTTTTCGCAGACTATCCCGAAAATTATATTCCACCAAGTTTTCTTCTTGCATTCGCGCCACTAAACTATCCAGTGTTCCTTTTTCGCGATCCCAAATAAACGGTTCATGAATAATCAAGCGAATGGTTTTCATTAAGCGTTGAAATGGCTCAATATCTGAATAGGTATGAGTGGCAGATTCAATTTGTTCAGAAAGGCTTAACTTAAAATCACGTCTGATATCTGCTTTGCCAATAATACCATTTTCTTCTAGCCATTGTAAATCCTTTTGAACCCCTTTATAATCAGCATAAATCGGATCAATTTTCTGGCTCATAAAAGCGCAAATTTCTTCTATATCAGTTTTAAATTGGGTTTTCTTGCCAATAACCCTTTTAACTGTTTCTGGATCAGTGTTTTGTAAATTACCAATCCCTGGATAAGTTAGAAGTAAGTGAATTAAATAGAGTAAGCGCTCAAAGTCTCGTAACTTAGAATAATCATGCCGAGTTACCTTTTGAATGCGATTTTGGCGATTAATTAAACTGCGATCAAACGCTCTTTGTTTATCTTGAAATTGTTTAATCATGGGAGTTTTTAAGGTTGGATTGAGGGGATAAACAGTTTCAAATCCTTCTGCAACAATTGGCGGAAATTGCTTCAGTGACGCTGACATTTTTTTAATGACATGATCAGGAACTTGGCGTTCTCTTTGGCTATTCCAGAATAAACAAGTTTGAAGCGGTGTTTTCAAATACCATCCCAACCATTTTACCTCTTGATATTGATTGAGCTTTTCTAATAATGCCATCCGCCAAGGACGTTTAAAATTAGTCGCATCATAAATAACAGGATAACCTGCCTGAATTGAGGCTTCAATTTCACGGAAAACTTCTGCTTCTATTTGTTGCCATTTTCCTTGAATTGTTTCATAACCAAATAGTTTTTTACGAATTTTATCAGTGGAAACAATGTGATAATTCGGATCATATTGGGTAATCGCTTCTGCTAAAGTTGATTTTCCACTGCTTGGGCAACCGATTAAAATATGACAAAACATTATTTATTCGTTATTCGTTATTCGTTATTTGTTATTTGTTATTCGTTATTTGTAATCTAATGATTAATGACCAATATTAGCTTATTCTCTTTATCTGTGGCATTATTTAGCGCGAATGACGAGAACAGCGATCGCGACAGCAAAATGTTAAAATAACTTAACAACAGAAGTCTCACGACTGATACCAATCCTATGAAATGTACAATTAACCGTCGGGCGCAATTTTCCGCCGCTCATCGTTACTGGCTTCCAGAACTGAGTGAAGCGGAAAATCAAGCTCAATTTGGAGAAGGGAGTCGGTTTCCAGGACATGGGCATAATTATGTCCTTTATGTCTCTTTAGAACAAGATATCGACCAGTATGGCATGGTAATGAACCTCTCAGAGGTAAAACCCGTCATCCGAGAAAAAATTACTGATCAACTTAATAACGCCTATCTCAATGATGTCTGGGAAGAGTTTTCCCAAACCTTACCCACGACAGAAAATGTTGCGAGAGTGATTTGGCAACGTTTATCCTCCGATTTACCGTTAGTCAACATCCGTTTATTTGAACATCCTGAACTTTGGGCAGATTATCAAGGAAAAGATATGGAAGCATCATTAACCGTTGGAACTCATTTTAGTGCCGCCCACCGTCTGGCGCGTCCTGATTTAAGCTATGAAGAAAATTGTAAAATTTATGGCAAATGTGCGCGTCCTCATGGTCATGGTCACAATTATCACCTAGAAGTGACAGTGACGGGAGAAATTCATCCTCGCACAGGAATGGTAGTGAATTTAGAAGCACTCCATCAAGTTTTAGAGGAAGTTGTGGTCGAACGGTTCGACCATTATTTTTTAAATGAGGATGTTCCCTACTTTGCTGAGGTGGTTCCCACTGCTGAAAATATTGCCATTTATATTGCTCAATTACTACGACAACCAGTGGAAAAACTCGGAGTCACCCTAGAGAGGCTAAAACTAATTGAAAGCCCTAATAACTCCTGTGAAATTAATTGTCGCTCCCTATTTGGTGAAATGGCAAATGAAGTCACTCGTGAACCTGCTTTAGCCAGTTATTAAGAGGATTTTACCCCTTTTAATCTCCCCAACCTGCTTTTACGAAGGGGGATTTAGGGGGGTGACCAATGTATTATTTTTTTTAAACCGTTCTTTGGCTTCGGTAAAGGCTTCTTGCATGACAGATTGAATTTTGTCGGGATCAGGTTTTTTTCCGCCCATTAAATCCCCAAAATAAACACAAGCCCCTTCTCCTAACGCCCAAGTATAAGCAGCAGCCCAAGAAGCCGCGATCGCGCTTCCTAATCCTGGAATAAATTTAATTAATTCTCGCCCCACTAATTGAGCAAAAAATCCCCCTGCAATGGCACTAACAACGCCACCCGCTTGGGAAAAAGATAAGGGCTGTCCATAGAGTTTTCCTAATACCCCCACTAAAGAAACTTGTAGCGTCGTTAAAACAGGCATGGTTGCAAAAGGAAGGGGAACCGCTGCCACGGTAGCGGCAATAATGGAAAAGGCTAGAATGTAGCGTCTCCCTACATCCCGATAGAGATTCCCTAATTGATCCCCCATTGAGGTATCTAATAAGTCATACATGGCTTTTGCTTCCGCTTCTGGGAGTAATTCCCCTAAACTGTCGCGGAGGGCTTCTATCCCATAAAAAACTGGGGTATAGCCATCTTCTTCTAAGGTAAAATCAATTAAAACCGCGCGATCGGATAACCCCGAAAAGGTTTCTTTAATTTTTGCAAGGGGACGTTCGATGGTTTCAAAATTGGGCGGATACTCAGGATGATTTTCAATTTCTGGGGGATACCCTTCATGTAAACAAGTAACTGTTAATAAAACAGGAACATTCGGATATTTTTTTCGTAACGCTTGCGCCGTTTTTTGTAAAGTCTCCGTGGCAAAATCATTAATTTTTACAGTTAAAATTAAAATGCGAGCGCGATGATCAGCACTTGCCTCTAAACTAGCTTCTAATTCTTCAATAATTTTGGGGGTATTTTCTTGAATATCCCCTAAGCCAATGGTATCAGTAAAGATTACTAATGGTAAATCTTCAGAAGGATAGGGATAACGTTCGGTATGCTGAGTATGAGGACGAAATCCTTGCCCAATAATCTCATCGGAAACACCAGTTAAACCGCGAACAATCGAGCTTTTTCCAGACTGAGGTTTTCCTGCTAAAATAACTTCTGTTGTTGGTAATTCTTCCCGAACCCTAGTAAGAATCTCGGCAACTTCTTCTTCCGAAACCGTAAACCATTGCTTCACTTGGTCTGTGGCTTTTTGAAAGGGGAGAAGGGATTGAAAGCGATTGCTAGTATTTTGCAAAATTGAGAAAATTGCCCTAATCCAAGATTGATGATCAGACTGGTGAGATGAATTTTGATCGCGTTGATTCATCGGACGTAAAGGTTACCTTTAAACTAACGGAATAAAATCCTATTGTATCTTAGTAATTAATTACGAATCAGCGTTATGACCCTGACACAACTTTGGGGGGCGTTACTCATTTTTGTTCTTTGCCCCATTTTAGGCGCACTCCCCTTAATCCACTGGTTTACCTCTTTTTTGACCAGAAAAAACTTAAAAAAGCTGGGAACTGGTAATGTCTCGGTATCAGCCGCCTTTTATCATGGGGGGAAATTGGCTGGTATTTTAGCGGTGCTCTCAGAAGCAGGGAAAGGGATTGCGGCGGTTCTCTTAGCGAGGTCTTTTTTTCCAAATGATCCAGTATGGGAAATCGTGGCTTTAATCGCCCTCGTGATTGGACGGTATTGGGTCGCCAAAGGTGCAGGAACGACTAATGTCACTTGGGGAATGGTGGTTCATGATCCCATAGCAGCAGGATTCATATTTCTCATTGGCGGCATTAGTTTTACCATCCTGCGCGATCGCGCTTCAGGGCGGAATGGTATCTTAATTTTAATGCCCTTAATTCTGGGATTACGTCATATTAACGATCCGCCGAGAATTATCAGCGTCATTGCCCTATCTCTAATCATTTTCGCGATTTATAATAAAATTCCAGATGACCTTGATTTACCCAGTAATGAGGGTAAGGCTAACTCGATGTTTAAATTTTTTCGCGGCGATCGCGCGATTCTTTCCTTAGATCAACCCCTCAAGGCAAAAAAAGTGGGACAAAAAGCTGCCACCCTCTCCCAACTCAAACGCTGGGGATATCCGGTTCCTTCTGGTTGGGTTCTCCCTGCAGGGGATGACTTCCAACCCTTACTCGAATTAGCCTCTCCCCATGAAAATAATCCCTTAATTGTTCGTTCCTCCGCCATCGGTGAAGATAGCGAAGAAACCTCTGCCGCTGGACAATATCAAAGTATCTCCCATATTACCAATCCTGAAGCCCTCAGAGATGGCATCTTGCAGTGTCAGGCTTCTTATAATTATCCCACTGCTGCCCAATATCGTCGCCAGCAAAAACAAGGGGAGTCAGAAATGGCGGTGTTAGTTCAACAGCAGATTCAAGGAGTCTTTTCAGGGGTTGCCTTTAGTCGCGATCCACTCCAGCAAGTTGAGAATGCAGTTTTAATTGAAGCACTTCCAGGAGAAGCGACGCAAGTAGTTTCCGGACAAAGAACGCCGCAACAATATCGCGTCATTTACCAAAATTCCTCGCCACAAATACAAGGAGAAGGGGAGATTCCAGAATGGTTATTACAAGAAGTCGCCAGATTAGCGCGAGAACTAGAAGGGCGGTTTTATGACCTTCCTCAAGATATCGAATGGACTTATGATGGTCAGCAACTATGGATTTTACAAGCTCGTCCCATTACGAATTTACAGCCGATTTGGACGAGAAAAATTGCCGCGGAAGTTATTCCTGGGTTAATTCGTCCTCTCACTTGGTCAATTAATCGTCCTCTCACTTGTGGGGTTTGGGGAAAACTTTTTACCATTGTTCTCGGCGATCGCGCCTCAGGGCTAAAATTTAATGAAACCGCTACCCTACACTATAGCCGTGCTTATTTTAACGCCACCCTCTTAGGAAAAATCTTCCGACGCATGGGACTTCCTGCAGAAAGTCTGGAATTTCTCACCAGAGGGGCAAAATTTACCCGTCCTTCCCTTCTTTCTACCCTTCGTAATCTTCCAGGCTTATGTCGATTAGCGTGGCGAGAATTACTTTTAAAAAAAGACTTTGCTATTGATGAAGAGTCTTTATTTACTCCTACTCTCCAAGAATTACACAATCAATCTGCCAAACAATTATCCCCTCAAGAATTACTCACTCGCATTGAGATGATTCTCAACACCCTACAAGCTGCCACCTACTATAATATCCTTGCCCCCCTTAGTTTTTCTCTCCGCAAGAGTGTCTTAAAAGTCTCTGATGAAGCCCTCGACTATAACTGTTTACCCGAAGTGGCTTCCAGTAAAGACTTAGCCCAAATTGCCAAAGATGCGAGAAACTTAATTCCACTCAAGGAAGTAGAATCTAAGAGTACGCCCTCTTTATTTGCCACTCTAGCCGAATCTCCTGATGGGGAAAGTATTTTCGATCAATTTCAAAATTGGTTAAATCAGTATGGTTATTTAAGCGAAACCGCTACGGATATTGCGATTCCTCGTTGGTTGGAAAATCCTCGTTATGCGCGATCGTTATTTGCCCAATTTTTCTTTAATCAGCAACCCGAAACCCCTAGCCGTGGTATCAATAGCAATAATAATTGGCGCAGCCGAACCTTACAACGACGATTAGAATTAAAAGCGCGAACTGCAGAAGTTTATAATCAGTTACTTGCCCATCTCAGATGGAGTTTTCTCGCCCTAGAACAAATTTGGTTAAAAACAGGCTTATTAAAAGAGCAAGGAGACATCTTTTTCTTAAAACTCTCCGAAACCCGTAAAATTGTGAAAGATGATGATCCCCAACTCCGAGAGGAAATTTCCCAATATATTGAAAACCGCCGCCTCTATTTTGCCGAAGACGAAAAACTACCCACTGTTCCCTATGTCGTGTATGGTCGTCCTCCAGAGCGCGATCAGATTATCACCCCTCCCCAATTACAAGCACAGCAACGTTGGCAGGGAATTGGGGCAAGTCCAGGACAAGCCATAGGTCGCATTCAAATTATTAAAGATATTTCTCAATCAAACACAATTGACGAAAAAACCATTGTTGTTGTTCCTTACACTGATGCTGGCTGGAGCGTTATTCTGACTCGCGCTGGTGGTTTAATCTCAGAAGTAGGAGGGAGACTCTCTCATGGGGCAATTATTGCCCGTGAATCTAATCTTCCTGCGGTGATGGATATTCCCAATGCGACACAGATTTTTCAAAATAACCAACTGGTTAAAATTAATGGTCAAACTGGCGTAATTGAGTTGTTAGAAGCGGATTCTCAGTAATCAGTGACCAGTGA
>JBKHER010000094.1:0-8873 GCA_046540715.1 Halothece sp. | reverse complement strand
CTACAATTGCCTCTGGCAGCGAATCAAAGATTCGATTACGCTTGGACTTTTTTGAATCAGTTGGTCAAGATTCAGGTAATCAGATAAAGCTCTAACCATTAATTATTATGAGTGTAGCCGCCGGTCAATTTATCCTCCCCAACTTTCATCTGCAATGTGGGAAAGTTCTCTCAGAAGCCAAACTTGTCTATCAAACTTATGGCGAACTCTCGCCAAAACGAGATAATGTTATTTTGTATCCCACCTCTTATGGGGGACAACATTCGGACTTAGACTGGCTAATTCATCCTGAGGGGATTTTAGATCCTCAGCAATGGTTTATTATTATCCCTAATCAGTTTGGCAATGGTCTTTCGAGTTCTCCCAGTAATCATCAAGAATGTCAACTACGAGAATCAGGGTTTTGGTTTACCCATTGGGATAATATTCGCGCCCAAAAAGCACTGTTAAGAGAAGTCTTTAAGGTCGAAAAACTTGCCATGGTTTATGGTTGGTCTATGGGCGCACAGCAAGCCTATCATTGGGGGGCTTTGTATCCAGAACAAGTGGAACGCATTGTCGCGATTTGTGGAACCGCCCGCACTACTGAACATAATCAAGTCTTTTTAGAAAGCCTGCGGTATGCCCTAACCGCAGATCCCTGTTGGCAAGGCAATCATTTTGAGGGAACGCCTGAACGAGGCTATCGCGCTTTTGCGAGGATTTATGCTAGTTGGGCTGCTTCCCAAGCCTATTATCGGGAGGGTTTACACTACAAACAGGGGTTTGCTTCTCTTGAAGATTATCTGTTGCGAGGATGGGAACCGAATTATCGCCGCCATGATCCTCATAATCTGCTATCAATGTTAGAAACGTGGCGACGTTGTGATCTTAGTAATAATCCCATTTACCAAGGAGACTACGATCGCGCTTTGCAATCTATCACTGCTAAAACCCTCGTTATGCCAGCAACGACCGATTTATATTTTACCCCCGAAGATTGTGAAGCTGAAGCCAAACAGATTCCCCGTGCCGAATATCGTCCTATTCCCTCGATTTGGGGGCATCGCGCTGGGAATCCCCATCAGAATCCCACCGATGAAGCCTTGATTAAAGAAGCGGTGAGAGAAATCTTAGAACAATAGCTTGGCTGCCCCTTTAATGCGTTCCAAAGGGGGAACTGAACGAGGAAGACTGGGTAAGCGAACAACTGTGTGATTCGGAAATTTTTCGGAATCAATCTCTTCTCCAGAGTGATAGGAATTGTGGATGACATAGTTTTGGGATAATCCCTGTTCTGCTAAAGCGTTGATCATGCGTTCGGTTTCGGCAACGATCGCGCTTTGATTTTGCAACACGCCAATAAACTCGGTATAATCCCCATCTTGCAACTTTTTATGAGTATTAACCACCCGTTTCCGCAGTTGTCGTAACCGCGTCATTAAATCCATGTGACCGGCAGCCGCTTGATATTTCATCCAGAGTTTAAAAATCCAACTCAGCCAGTCAGTGAGGGCAGTCGGCATTTCTAAAAAGCGTAACAGATGACCCGTGGGGGCAGTATCCACAATAATTAAATCTTGTTCCCCCGCTTCTAGCAAGTCCACAACTGTTAATAGGGCTAACATTTCGTCAACTCCGGGTAACCCTTGGGAGACCATTTGTCGCCAAGCCTGAGGTCCATAAGCAATTTGTAACCCTTCGGTATCACCGCCTCCCCCACTCATCATTTCCGCTAATTCCCAAAGGTAATCCTCCCGAAACTGATCTAAGAGGGTATTAGCATCAATTTCTTGGGCGCTGAGATTATCGGTAATCGCAACAGGATCATGTCTAAGAGGAATATCAAAGGCATCAGCGAGAGAATGGGCGGGATCAATGGAAATGAGACGAATCTGCTTTTCAGGATAACGTTGCGCCATTTCCCAACCCATCGCCGCGACGGTAGTGGTTTTTCCGACACCTCCTTTACCGCCAATTAAAAGTAATTGTCGCCCTTGTTCAATCCAGTCGGGAAGCCCGGGGGGAATGGGATCAGGAAATTGGAGATTCGTGGGGAGTTCTGTGAGGGTAATCTCTCCCACTGGTTGAATTTGGGGAAATAGGGAATCTAAGGCTTCTGCGCCGATGGGATCCCTGTCTTGTTCAGGAATCAGGTATAAAGGGTGACTCTGATTTTGGAATTTGGTTAATAATTGCTGTTGTTCGTAGAAGCGATCGCTGTCTGGAGAAGACTCTGGAATAATTCTGTTAACAAAGACACCGCCACAAGGGATATTGAGTTCTTTTAGGGAATTAATAAAATCTTGACTTTCTAGCCAACTCATGGGTTGCGCGATCGCGCCTACCAGACAAGCCGTTCTGTTATCATCTTGTAATAAAGCCCGTCCCCTCGCCATATCCTCACGCATCATCTCTAGAAACTCATCCGCCTCATCGCGGGTGTAATTTCGAGACAAGGTTTGCACCATCACCCGATGCTTTTCTTGAAACCCCTCTAAGCCATCCAGAAAACTATCCAAAAAGTCCATCATCTCGAATAAATGGAGACTGTGACCACTGGGAGCCATATCCACCACAATGCGATCCACTTCTTGCTCCTTAAACAGGCGTTGAATTTCTAAAACCCCCATCAACTCATCCAAGCCTGGCCATCCTAAATCCCAAGCTGGGGTCAAATCTTCCCCATCCACAAAACTCCCTCGTTCCACTAATACTTCTAAAGTATCGCCGTAGCGTCCTTTAAATTCTTGAAGCAGGGTTGGTGCATCTAACGCCCTCACCTGTAAATTCGGTAAATCAACTAGCGCTGTTGCAGTTTCTTCTACAGGTAAGCTCAACACATCTCCCACAGAATGAGCTGGATCGGTGGATAATAATAAAATACGTTCTTGGGGAAATTCTCGCGCCCAATGACGAGCAAAACTACAAGCGAGGGTGGTTTTTCCCACGCCCCCTTTTCCACTGAAGAGAATTAGCTGGAGATGGTTATAGGGTTCCATTATCTTGGTTATTCGTTATTGGTTATTGGTTATTGGTTATTTGGCAAGAGAAGTAAGTCTCCCCCTCTCCTTGTCTCCCCACCTGAATGTCATTTCTCCGAGAATGAAACAGCCTTGGGAGTAGGGAGAATTAAGGAGAGACTTTTCACGCCTTCGGTATTAGTCATCCTCAGCAAAGATATAACGCCGTAACTCATCTGGACTCGGTTCAGGACTATTTTCAGCGTATTCTACTGCCTCATCTATCTGACTCTGAACTTTCTTCTCAATGTCAGAGAGTTCTTGTTGTGTGGCGAGATTTTGCTCTACTAAATAGGCAGCCAGTCGTTTCAGGGGATCTCTTGCCATCCAAGTGTCTTTTTCTTCAGGGGGTCTTAATTCGTCGGGATCCGCTAAGGAATGCCCCCGAAAACGGTAAGTCAGGGTTTCAATGAGGGTGGGGCCGTCTCCTGCACGAGCGCGTTTGATGGCTTCTTTGGCAGCATCACGAACCGCTAACACATCCATGCCATCCACTTCTACTCCTTCCATACCAAAGGCACTGGCTTTTTTGTAAATTTCGGGTTGGGAGGTAGCGCGATCGTGCGCCATGCCAATTGCCCATTTATTATTTTCGACCACAAACAAAATGGGTAAATTCCAGAGAGATGCCATATTCAGGCATTCAAAAAACTGACCGTTATTAGTTGCCCCATCGCCAAAGAAACAAGCGGTCACTTGATCAGCACTTTCATCTCCCAAGGCTTCACGGCGATATTTGGTTTGAAACGCCACTCCTGTTGCGACGGGAATCCCCTCAGCAACAAAGGCATATCCCCCTAAAAGATTATGTTCCGCAGAAAAGAGGTGCATGGAACCGCCACGCCCTTTACTGCAGCCTGTTTCCTTGCCAAAGAGTTCAGCCATCACTTCCCTGGGAGGAACACCAGCACTTAACGCATGAACGTGATCGCGATAGGTACTCGAAACATAATCTTCTCCTTGACGCAGAGCTTTAATCACACCTGTAGAAACGGCTTCTTGACCATTGTAAAGGTGAACAAAGCCAAACATTTTGCCACGGTAGTACATTTCCGCACATTTATCTTCAAACAAGCGTCCGAGGGTTAAGTCTTCGTAAAGCATTAACCCTTCTTCACGGGTGACTTCGGTGCTTTGGGGTTGAAAAGTTGGTAAAATTCGTTCAGCGACCATAGATTTGATTTAATAAGAGGTTGACAGCTAATGAGAAAACCAACTAAGTAGTTGGTCTTCTATAGAATTAAAATTGCAGGCAATAAATTTAGACAGTTGTAATATCTTCTTCTTTTGCTTTTAGCAATTCATCCACCTTACTGACATATTTATCAGTTAGTTTCTGGATTTTATCTTGAATATCATGGGATTCATCCTCAGAGAGTTCATTATTTTTTTCTTTTTTTCGCACTTCTTCTATTGCATCACGGCGGATGTTGCGAATGGAAACCCGTCCTTCTTCAGCATATTTCCCAGCAATTTTGACTAATTCTTGTCGCCGTTCACTGGTTAAGGGGGGAATATTCAGTCGTACCACCTCGCCATCATTATTTGGGGTTAATCCCACATCTGACATGGAGATAGCTTTTTCAATTTGTTCGAGACTCCCTTTATCATAGGGCTGAACCAAAATGGTGGTCGCATCGGGAGTGCTAATATTGGCTAAGGATTTTAGGGGGGTTTCCATGCCATAATATTCCACGGTAACGCGGTCTAAGACGGCTGAGTTTGCCCTTCCTGTGCGTAAACTATTGAAGGACTGTTGAGTCGCCTCAATGGTTTTTTTCATTTTACTTTCGATATCAGATAATTTCATTTACTACCTCCAACCAGTGTTCCGACAGATTCTCCTTTCACAACGCGCATGATATTGCCTCGTTGCCGTAAATTAAAAACAACAATGGGAATGTTATTATCGCGACAGAGCGCGATCGCGCTACCATCCATCACTCGTAAATCTTCCGTAAGGACATAGGTATAGCTCAACTTTTCAAACAGACGAGCTTGGGAATTAGTGTGAGGATCACTATCATAAATCCCATCTACCTGGGTAGCTTTAAACAGCACCTCAGCATCAATTTCCGCAGCCCGTAAAGCGGCTGTGGTATCCGTGGTAAAAAACGGATTTCCAGATCCTGCCGCAAAAATCACCACTCGTTTTTTTTCCAAGTGGCGAATGGCGCGTCGTCTAATATAAGGCTCGGCTACTTGTTGCATTGTAATTGCGCTTTGCACCCTTGTGGGGACTCCAGCTTGCTCTAGAGCATCCTGAAGGGTTAAAGCATTCATCACTGTTGCAATCATACCAATATAATCAGCAGTTGCTCGATCCATTCCCCCTGAGGCGGCTTTCACCCCACGGAAAATATTGCCACCACCGACAACAATTGCCATTTCGACATTGGTTTCCACAATTTCGGCAACTTCCTGAGCAATTTCGGTTACCACTGTGGGATCAATGCCATACTGGTGGGATCCCATCAGTGCTTCCCCACTTAGTTTTAGTAAAACCCTTTTATAACTCATCCTTTTGATCCGCGCACCTGCAAAGAAGATTGGTTTTTCAGAATGTCCTTCCGCCACCCGAGGAGGTGCTTCTCCAAAGACATCTAAGATAGCAGTTTGGCATAAAGTTTGTCAGAAAGCTATCCTTCTTCCACTGCTTCAGAAAAGGAAACCTCATCATTTTCTCCATAACGGGGTTGGGGGGGAATAGCGGCAACAATGGCATCAATTACTTTGCTGACGGTAATAATTTCAATGCCCATATCAGGGAGACTTTGCCCTTGGGGAACGATCGCGCGTTGAAAGCCTAATTTCGCCGCTTCTTTAATCCGCAATTCTAATTGCGCCACTAAGCGCACTTGTCCCCCTAATCCCACTTCCCCAATTAAAGCCGTGCGCGGATCAACCACGCGATCGCGAAAACTTGCCACTACCGCCACCGCAATCCCCAAATCCGCCGCTGGTTCTTCCACTCCTAATCCCCCAGCCGTTGCCACATAAGCATCTAACTTTGATAAGGGAATCCCCACCCGTTTTTCTAACACCGCTAAAATTTGCTGTAAGCGGTTATAATCGATTCCTGTAGTAGCCCGACGGGGAGAGGTATAACTGGTTGGACTCACCAACGCTTGTAACTCCACCACAATGGGGCGAGTGCCTTCACAAGCCACCACAATGGCAGTCCCCGGCACCGATTCATCGCGATTCCCCAAAAACAACTCCGAGGGATTTTCCACCTCTCGCAAGCCATGATCTACCATTTCAAACACCCCAATTTCATGGGTAGCACCAAAGCGATTTTTCACTGAACGTAACAAGCGGTGAGAGGCATAGCGATCGCCTTCAAAATACAGCACGGTATCCACTAAATGCTCTAAAACCCTCGGCCCCGCGATCGCGCCTTCTTTCGTCACATGACCGACAATTAAAAGGGTAATATTCTCCCGTTTTGCCACCTGCATCAATGCCGAGGTACATTCTCGCACTTGCGCCACCGAACCAGGGGCAGAACTTAAAGATGCAAAATAGAGGGTTTGAATACTGTCTATAATTGCTAGTAGAGGCTTAAGGGATTCCAATTCTCGTAAAATTTGTTCTAAATCCGTCTCGGGTAACACATAAAGATTCTCATGGCTCATACTTTTGGGCTTACGACCATTATTCTCCTCTAGTTGATCCTCAGGGAAATCTGTCAATCCTACCCCCAACCGAGAAGCCCGTAACTTCACCTGCTGCCCCGATTCTTCTGCAGAAACATATAAGGTCCTCTGGCTATTTGCCGTTTGGTTTGCCACCTGTAACAATAACGTTGACTTCCCAATCCCAGGATCTCCACCAATTAAAACCAATGAACCCGGAACAATTCCCCCACCCAAAACCCGATCTAACTCCCCATATCCTGAGGGATAGCGAGGCTGCTCATCATCTTGAATTTGAGAAAACTTGAGAGAAATTCGGGCTTTCGGGGGCTTATTATGAGTAACAGTGGTAGAATCTTTACTCGACTGCCATCCTGTGCGAGGGTTCGCATTAACTGAAGTGACAAATTCTTCCTCTAATGTCCCATACTCTCCACAACTAGAACATTTTCCAAACCATTGATTATGCTCAGCCCCACAAGCACTGCAAACATAGATAACTTTTGCTTTAGACATTTTAAATGAACATTAATAGACTTTCTGCAACTGGTTTTAAATTGTTAAGATGTATCCTTACAGTTTATATAGCAATCCTAAATCAGTTGTACCCCCTTTAATTCCCCCCTTACTAAGGGGGGAGTGGGGGGGATTAAACCTTATAACTACTTTTTACAAATGAGATCATATTGCTATAAACCTAAAACCAATGTTAGAAATTGATTATTTTCAGCAAGAGAAGATAACGTAGTCGCTAAGAATCTCTCTCTAAAGGATATTCTAGAAATAGAAACAATAAGTAAAAACATTTAGAAAAAAAAGGAGTGTTGAGTAATTTGGAAAACCATAAAGAAAAAATTTTAGTGGTTGACGACGAAGCCAGCATTCGTCGGATTTTAGAAACCCGTTTATCCATGATTGGTTATGAGGTTGTCACCGCAGCCGATGGCGAAGAAGCCATTGCCACCTTTAACGAAAATCAGCCTGATCTAGTAGTGCTAGACGTGATGATGCCCAAGCTAGATGGTTATGGCGTTTGCCAAGAACTGCGGAAAGAATCGGACATTCCTATTATCATGCTAACGGCATTAGGAGATGTTGCCGATCGCATTACGGGTTTAGAATTAGGGGCAGATGATTATGTGGTCAAGCCCTTTTCTCCCAAAGAGTTAGAAGCTCGTATTCGCTCCGTTTTAAGACGAGTGGATAAAGAAGGACTCTCAGGAATTCCTAGTTCTGGCGTGATTCAGGTGGGTTCAATTAGAATTGATACCAACCGCCGCCAAGTTTATAAAGGAGATGAACGCATCCGTTTAACCGGGATGGAGTTTAGTCTCCTAGAATTAATGGTGGGTCGTTCTGGAGAAGCCTTTTCTCGCTCGGAAATTCTGCAAGAGGTATGGGGTTATACCCCTGAACGTCATGTGGATACTCGGGTGGTGGATGTCCATATTTCTCGTTTACGGGCGAAACTGGAAGATGACCCCAGTAACCCAGAATTAATTTTAACCGCACGGGGAACTGGCTATATGTTTCAGCGAGTGATGGAAGCGGGGGAGGAAAAGTCTTAAATAGATAGATATGAAAACCTCTGATCCCAATTGGGTTTTACGCCTATTGCCCCTCGTGGTTGGGGGGCTAGGCGGAACTCTTTTATTAATTAACCGCTTACTGACAGCTTCTCTCACTGCTTCCCAGGCTCGTTCGGATGCAATGGGAGTGTTTCTCAGTGCAATTTTAATTTTAGTGGGATTAATTTGGCAACGGGTACAACCGCGCCCCCCAGAAGCTGTGGAATTAGTGGGAGAAGAAGGGTTTAAGTTAGCTGAGGATTTATCAGAAGAGGTTAAAGCAGAGTTAGCATGGGCTTCTCTGATGTTATTAACCAATACCCCAGCGCGATCGCTGCTCGTGTATTATGAGGGCAAGGTTCTACTACGGCGAGGCATTTTAGCCCCCAAAGCAGAGGTCACCCCAGGGGCAATTCTCAACCGTGTATTAGAAAAGCAAAAACCCGTTTATTTAGTGAACTTAAATCTTTATCCGGGGAAAATTGAATTTGACTATCTCCCAGAAAATTCCCAAGCCTTAATCTGCCAGCCGATTGGGAATAAAGGAGCGTTATTTGTTGTAGCAAATGCCCCTCGTAGCTACACCAAGCAGGATGAAAAATGGGTAGAAGGGATTGCCGATAAACTCGCTTATACTTTAAGCAAGACTTCAATCTAGCTAATTA
>JBKHER010000093.1:0-8981 GCA_046540715.1 Halothece sp. | reverse complement strand
AAAAGCACCAAGCAGGGTGGAAAATTAAGATATTTGATGCCTATCGCCCGATCGCGGTACAACAATTTATGGTAGATTATACCTTTGAACGCCTTCGTCAGCAATATCCTGAGCACTCAGAAAGCGCGATTGACCCAAAAGGTCACCGCATCGAAGATTCAATCGCGCAACAAGTCAGTCAATTTTGGGCGCAACCGAGTGATGATCTCAACACACCCCCGCCTCACAGCACAGGGGCTGCCATTGATATTACTCTTGTTAATGAAATAGGAGAAACTCTTGATTTAGGGGGAGAAATTGACGAAATTTCCCCACGCTCTTATCCAGATTTCTATCAAAAGGCAACTGGAAAATCGGAAAAAATTTATCACCAACGGCGAGAACTTTTAAGAGGAATTATGTTAAGTGCCGATTTTCGTCAACATCCCCAAGAATGGTGGCATTTTTCCCTTGGCGATCAAATGTGGGCTTGGTTAAAATCTCAAGAGCGTCCTCACTTTGATCTATAGTGATTCCAAATAAAAACCATCAGGTGAAAAGTAGTGAGAGCATCTTGCTCTCTAATAGCGACCGAGACGGTCGCACTAATGGGAATGACTATAATAGCGTATTACGGAAGAATTGAATAATATTAGCTCATTTTATGCAGGAGTTCTTCGGTTAACTTAATAAAAGCTTTTGATCCCGCAGAATTTGGCATTCCTAAAACCGCCGGGGTAAACATATCAACAGCCTTTGCTACATTAACATCCATCGGAATTTGTTGCTGAAAAACTTGTTCTGGCGTAAAATCTTGTTCAATTCTTTGCATCACTTGTTTATAATAGCGACCAAATAAACCACCGCCAGATAACACAAAAACAATCCCTAATAATTTGAGCTTTTGTAACTGTTCTGATTGACTGGTATCATTATTTTGGAGGCGAGTAATCCGCTTTTGTAATAGTTGAATTCCAATTAAAGACAAAGGCTCAGGGCGAGCCGGAAGAATATAAAAATCACTAGCTGCAATTCCACTGCGAGTTAATAAATTATACCCTGGCGCACAATCCATGATAATAAAATCATAATCATTAATAACAGGAGCAATAATTGTTTTAATTAAACTAGCTTCAAACTTATCCCACGCCTGATTAAAGTCTTTTTCAGAATTAGAAATCGCTTCTTCGTGGAGTTTTTTAGAAACTAAATACTCATCATAAAGTTCAATATCTCCCGCCAGTAATTCTAAACCACTGATACCACAAACTTGTGATTGAATTAAATCAGGAGTATCGTATTTACGGCGAATATTGGGGCGAACAATTTTATCAATTAAATAACTGAGAGTGCGACGAGTACGACGAACTTTACTAAACTCCTGGGGAGGCATTAAGCTGAGAGTGGCACTAATTTGTGAGTCTAAATCAAGGACTAAAACTCGTTTTTGATGATGTTTCGCTAAACAAGTGGCAATATTAACCGTGAGGGTTGTTTTTCCCACCCCTCCTTTCATATTAACGGTACTAATGACAGTTCCCATTGTTGTTCTTGGCAGAGCATTCGCGTCTAGCCTACCATTAAACTAGAACTAATTGATCATAACTGTGAATAAAATTCTTAAATGACTGTTAAATTATATAGTGCCAGTGTTTGCCCATTTGCCCATCGTACCCGTCTTACCTTACTAGAAAAAGGGGTGGACTTTGAACTCATTAATATTGACTTGAATAATAAGCCTAGCTGGTTTTCCGACGTTTCTCCCTATGGTAAAGTTCCTGTTATCAAGCATAATAATTGTTCGATCTGGGAGTCAGCAATTATTAATGAATATCTGGAGGAGGCGTTTCCTGAACCCGCTTTAATGCCAAAACCCCCAGAAGAACGTGCAGTGGCAAGAATTTGGATTGATTTTGCCAATAGTAAATTAGTTCCCGCCTATTATAAAGTTTTATTAGAACAAAATTTAGACAAGCAAGAAAAACGGCGCAAGCAATTTTTAGAACATCTAGAATTTATGGAGAATGAGGGAATCAGAAAATTAAGTAAAACCGGTGAATATTGGTTAGGGAATACTCTCTCTTTAGTTGATCTAACCTTTTATCCGTGGTTTGAAAGACTCTGTGTTCTCCAACACTATCGTCATATCTCTCTCCCTGAAAATTGCCATTATCTTCAGAAATGGTGGCAACAAATGTGTCAACGAGACTCTATACAAAAAATACAAAATCCTTCTGAATTCTATATTAGAGAATATGAAAAGTATGCCCATAACACCGTTAATAGTATTACCGCCCAAGAAATGCGCGATTAGACAAACTAAGAAACACTATAATACAGGCTGCAAAAATGTTACTTTAAATTATTGAACGTTTGTACCTTGTAACCGTTATGTCCCGTCGCCATCTCCTTATTTTCACTTTAACCCTAGGTCTAGCTTTCTTCTGTTTTCTTCCTAACGCCCAAGCCTTAGGCGGAAAACAACCTCCGCTCAACAAACCAGCCCCAGAATTTACCCTTCCTACTAATAATGGAGACGGAGAAGTTTCCCTATCAGACTATCACGGAAAATGGGTCGTTTTATATTTCTATCCGAAAGATTTCACCTCTGGTTGTACTCTCGAAGCCAAAAAATTTCAAAAAGACTTAGAGAAATATCAAGCACGTAATGCCCAAATTATTGGTGTCAGCGGTGACGATGTCAAGTCTCATGAAGAATTTTGTGATGAACTCGGAATTGAATTTCCCCTGCTGGCAGACACCGATGGTGCAGTGAGTAAAACCTATGGATCATGGTTGGGTATTCGATCGCTGCGTCATACCTACCTGATTGATCCTGAGGGGATTCTCAAAGAAATTTTTATCGGAGTCAAGCCCCCCATTCATAGTCAAGAAGTCTTAGCCCGTTTAGACGAGTTACAGAAAAACTAGCAAAAAAATCAAAATCGTATCCTCTAATACAGTTTGTTCCTTAATAAACCCTTAATGTTGTCTGGCAAATAGCATCACATCACGACTTGAATTAACGGTTGAGCAAGCATTTTGCACAGGAGTTTTCTAGAGACAATTATTAAGGGTAAAGGATGACAAACAAGCGTTTTGATTACAATTTAGGCTTAAGTAAAACCTCTCGCCGTAAATTCTTGCAGTATAGTTCGCTAGCGGTGGGAACAGGAATATTAGCGGCTTGTAATGGCGGTGGAGGCTCCGGAGCTGGAGAACAGGGAGACTTAGGAGAAAATCCCATTAAAGTTGGGGTTCTGTACTCCACAACTGGAAGCATTGCCATCGTTGAAAAATCCCTTCAAGATGCCACATTTCTTGCTATTGACCAAATAAATAATGGCACTGGACCTTGGTCAGAAAATGGAGAAGGCATTAATGGGCGCAAAATTGAGCGAGTTGCCGTTAACCCTGACTCTGACTGGGACTTATATAACCAGATGGCGCGACGCTTAATCAATGAAGATAACGTTGAATGTATTTTAGGCTGTTATACCTCGGCAAGTCGTCTGGCGGTGCTTCCTGTGTTTGAAGAGGAAGATGTCCTTCTCTATTACCCAGTGTATTACGAAGGCAACGAATGTAGTTCTAACGTTTTCTATACAGGAGCAGCCCCAAATCAGCAAGTAACTGACTCCATCCCCTACTGTTATGAAAACTTTGGCCCCCGAGGCTTCTTTGTGGGTTCTGACTATGTCTATCCCAAAGAAAGTAATCGTATTGCTAAAGCAGAATTAGAACGCCAAGGGGGAGAAGTAGTAGGGGAAGAATATGCTCCTTTGGGTACAACCGAATTTAGCACCATTATTAACCGCATTCAACAAGCGGAACCAGACTTTGTCTTAAGTAATCTCGTCGGTGATAGCATTCCCGCCTTTTATCGTCAGTATCAAAATGCTGGGATTACTGCAGAAGATATCCCGATTATGGCTTATCCCACCACTGAGGAAGAAATTCAAGCCATGGGAGCCGAATTTGCCGAAGGTCACTATACCAGCTTTAACTACTTCCAAAGTGTAGATACTCCAGAAAATGAAACCTTTGTTGAAGAATTTAAAGAAATGTTTGGGCAAAATCGCGTCACTAATGGCGTTATGGAAGCTGCGTATATTCAAACCTTCTTCATGGCGCAGGCAATGAAAGACCTTTTAGAAGCGGGAGAAGAAATCAACACGGAAACGCTACGAGAAGCGACCCGTGGACAAGAGTTTGTTGCGCCACAAGGGCGAGTGAAGGTTGATCCCGACAATTATCACGCCTATCTTTATGCTCGCATTGGTCGCTGGAATGCAGATGGACAAGCTGATATCGAATTCTCTAGTCCTGCTGCCATTAAGCCCATTCCTTGGAGTCAAGCTCTCTACCCCGGACGGTTGTGTGAGCATCCCACCCCCGATGACCGAAGCGATGCCATCGTAGAAACAGACGAGGAAATTATCGAAACCACCTATCTAGAAAGTTAGAGAGGATAAGGAGCAATTTTGGTGAATTTGTTGACATGGAGTTACCTACTAGCGCAGGAAGAATCTCGCTTGCAATTTCTTCCGATCCTCAATCAGTTTGTCAGTGGGATTAGCATTGTTGGTATTTTGCTACTCACTGCACTTGGGCTTGCCATTACCTTCGGGGTGATGCGGATTATTAACCTCGCTCATGGGGAGTTCATTATGTTGGGGGCTTATGTGACGTTCTTTATGCAAGACCTCTTTAACATGGATCTTCTCTTGAGTATTCCCATTTCATTTGTCATTACCGCCTTAATTGGTGCATTAATGGAATTTACAGTGATTCGCCGTCTCCATGGTCGCCCTTTAGAAACACTCCTTGCCACTTGGGGCTTAAGTATTGTTTTACGCGGGGTGGTGAAGTTACTGTTTACGGCGCAATTAAAATATGTACGCTCCCCAAGTTATCTCTCTGGAAACCTCACTTTGTTGCCAGTGGAGGGTGGAGTTGATATTAGCATTTCTTACTATCGCCTCTTTGTTATCTTCATTGCCCTTGCTCTTTTGGGCCTAACTGGGTTTCTTCTTTACGGAACGGGTTTGGGACGGCAAATGCAAGCTGTTACTCAAAATCGACAAATGGCAAAGTGCCTAGGGATTAATACTAATTTTGTGGATTTAGCGACCTTTGCCTATGGCTGTGGGTTAGCTGGAATTGCTGGAACTGTCATTTCCTCGTTTAGTACGGTTGCACCTGCTATGGGTCAAAATTACCTCGTGGATTCTTGGATGGTAGTGGTAACAGGCGGGGTGGATAAGTTACTGGGAACGCTTGCAGGTGCTTTAGTTATTGGAGAAGGCAATGCCATGATTGCTTATTTTCTCAATGATTCCACAGCTCGGGTTATTGTCCTGATTGGCGTAATTGTGATTATTCGTTACCGTCCTGAAGGGCTGTTTACAGTTCAGAAACGAAGCTAATTAATGAGGTTATTCATATAGGAATTGTAATCATGACACAAGTTCTTCCAGGGGTTAAGGAATCGCGGTTTCCCTATAAATTTGCTATCATTACTGGCATTATTTTTGTTGTTTTCGCAATCTTCCCCTATATTTTGGGCCCGTTTCAGCTTTCTTTGGTTGCCAAACTACTCTTATATGGCGTTCTTGCCATGTCTTTAGATTTAGTTTGGGGATTTACAGGGATTTTGAGTTTTGCTCAGGGGGTATTTTTTACCCTTGGGGGCTATATGATTGCCTATCACCTAAAACTCACCGTTAGTGGAGATGGGGAAATTACGCTACCCGATTTTATGGTGTGGAGTGGCTTAGAGGAGTTGCCTTGGTTTATTGCCCCATTGCAATATTTTCCGGTTGCTCTCCTTGCCATGTTGTTAGTGCCAATTATTTTTGCTTATATCATTGGTTGGTTTGTGTTTAATTCCCGAGTGAGTGGCGTTTATATCACAATTATTAGTCTTGCTATTGCCTCGGCAATGACAACTTTCTTAATTAGTCAACAAGCTTATACTGGTGGGACAAATGGTATTACTGATTTAGCGCCATTAAGTTTCTTTGGTTCACCGCTTTCGGCGGCACAAATTTACTGGTTGTGCCTAGTCTTTACCACGGCAACTTTCCTGTTTAGTTGGTGGCTTACTGGATCTAATTTTGGCTTAATTCTTCGCTCAATTAAGGAAAATGAGAACCGGGTTACGTTCTTAGGGTATAACATTGCTAACTACAAAATTTTTGTTTGGACGCTTTCGGCAGCAATGGCGGGAATCGCTGGAGGCTTATTTGTGGGGTTAAACCGCTTTATTTCACCGGTTTATTTAGCAGTTACCTTTGGAACGCAAATTGTGATTTGGGTTGCAATTGGCGGCCGGGGAACTTTAATTGGTCCTTTAGTCGCTGCTATGATCTTAGGACAGGTGCAAGAATACGCAGAACAAATTACTGAAGACTGGCAGTTAGTAATTGGGATTTTATTACTGGTAGTGGTGTTATTTATCCCCAATGGGTTAATGAGTTTAGTTCCCAAGACCCTCAATTTTGCTCAACGTAAACCAGAGGCTTCTAGTTCTTCGGCGGGTTATTTACAGGGACAATTACTGGATTGGATAACTCCGTTACAGAAATTAGGACAGATTTGTCTCAAAATGTTAAATAAAATGAAACGTTATTAAGGAGTTCTCAATATGGATAGTATTCTTGCGGTTAAAAATTTACAAGTTGAATTTTCTGGGTTTAAGGCTCTCAAGGGGGTTAACTTAGAGGTGCGCGATCGCGAAATTGTTACCATCATCGGCCCCAATGGTGCTGGCAAAAGCACCCTCCTTGATGCCATTGTCAGTAAATCCCCAGTTGCCAGTGGTCACATTACTTATCAAGGTAAAGAAATCACTAATCTTCGCCCCCATGAAGTGGCGCGGATGGGCATTGGTCGCAAATTTCAAAATCCCAATGTCTATAATGAGCTAACCGTCTTTGAAAATCTCTTACTTGCCCTCAAAGGCTCTCACGGGATTTTTGCCTCCATTACGTCCAAATTAACGACCATGAAACGCCATAAAATTACTTCGGTCTTAGAACGAATTGGCTTAATGGAGTACGCAGGAACCAAGGTTTCTTCTCTGTCTCATGGTCAAAAGCAGTGGGTAGAAATTGGCATGGTATTAGCCCAAGATCCAACCGTGGTGTTATTAGATGAACCAACTGCAGGGATGACTCCCGAAGAAACTCATGCCACGGGGGAAATTATTAAACTCATGTCTGAATTTCATGCGGTGGTTGTTATTGAACACGATATGGAGTTTGTTAAACAAATTGCCCAACGAGTGGTAGTTCTTCACCAAGGACAAACCCTAGCAGAGGGAAGCGTTCAAGAGATTCAAAATAATCCAAAAGTTGTGGAGGTATATTTAGGTCGTGAAAGAATCGATGTCGCTGCTTGAATTATCGAATGTGACTGCTGGTTATGGTCCGACCCCAGTTTTATTTGATATCTCCATGAAAATTAATAAGGGAGATTTAGCCTGTTTACTCGGGCGTAATGGGGTCGGCAAAACCACTTTGTTACGGACTATTATTGGCTTAAATGCTTTAACTAAGGGAAGCATTATTTTTGATGCGGATGATATTAGTAAAACCCCAACGTTTAAGCGAGCTAAATATGGCATTGCCTATATTCCCCAAGGACGAGAAATTATCCCTTATTTATCGGTTTTGGATAATCTAAAACTAGGCTTTGCAGCTAGTGGTCAAAAAAGTAAAAAGATTCCCGATGAAATTTTCGACTTTTTCCCCATGTTAAAAGAGCATTTATCTCGTCAAGGGGGATTACTGAGCGGGGGACAACAACAACAATTAGCCATTGCTAGAGGTTTAATGTGTAATCCCAAATTAATGTTACTTGATGAACCAACGGAGGGGATTCAGCCTTCGATTGTGCAAGAAATTGAAGATACATTAAAGCGCATTAATAAGGAAAAAGGAATTACTGTATTAGTTGTAGAGCAAAAAATTGACTTTGCTCGGCAACTTGCCCAAAAGTTTTTTATGATGGAAAAAGGGGCAATGGTAGCCCAAGGAAAAACGGAAGAATTAACCGATAATTTAGTTAATCAATATTTAGCGGTTTAATTAATGATGCTGAAAATAAGTTGATAGGGCTTGAGAAAACTCCTTAAAAACAGGGGGAGCTTCCTGAGAAGGGTTTTCCCAACCTGCAGTCAGCATCACGACAATATATTGTTTTTCTCCCTCTCTAATAATTCCAGCATCATGTCGATAATCCTCAAGTTCTCCTGTTTTATGAGCAACATCGGCATTTCTAGGTAAGCCTTGAGGGAGTCGATCATTACGTTGTTGTTTTTTTAAGTTAGCTAAGAAGTCGTCTGTGTGTTCTGGGTTAAGTAGCTTGCCTTGAGCGAGATTAGATAACAGTTTTGCCACATCTCCGGCACTAGTCTTTTTATCTCCATCAAGATCCCCATTTTCATCATAGTTATCCAGTTTTGTTTGAGTGTACCCCTCATTTTCAAGTTTTTGATCGAGTTGTGTCCAGTTAACTAAATTTCCTAATTCAACACCGCATTTGTTATCTGAAACTGTAATCATTGCTTGCAAACAGGCTTCAACAGTAAAACTACTATTGGGAACTTTTTGTTCATCGCTTATTTCTCCCTGCTCAATTTTCTCGTAAATGGCATAAGCCACAAATAATTTATATAAACTGGCGGCAACAAACTGATGATCTTCATTAGAAGTTGCTTTCACCTGATCGTCTAGATCAATGACAACTGCTCCACTTTCTGGGGTGATTTCTTCTTGGTATTGCTTCAATATCTGTTCCAACTCAGTTTGCTTTTTTTCTAATGCTGATCCGATCTCAGTATTAAAGTCTGGCGGCGGAGCGTTTCGGGATTGCTTTTCCAGTTCTGAGGATTGACTATGATTTTCTAAAGAGACAATTCTGAGGGTGATTAAACTGGTCAGGAATAGGAAAGTAACGATAATGATTCTCTTGTTCATTATTACGTCTGTTAGTTA
>JBKHER010000092.1:0-8984 GCA_046540715.1 Halothece sp. | reverse complement strand
GTTGAACCAAAGACTCCAAAAATATCACTGTCCCAAGGATAATAAAGAGCGAGAATCCCATTTTCAATATGTTTATAACAAGAAAAATAACCAGTTCCCCCACAACGTAGGCATTTTTGCAGTCGTTCTAAAGATAGGAAACAAGAAAAATCTGGCTTTTTGGGTTGGATTCGGATTGCCATAATCACTTACACTCCCGAAAGAAGACATTGAGATTGCAATGATTACTGTAATTGGGATTTTCGCGGTTTACTAAGGATTACATACGATTGACCAAATCAAGCTTGTCCTCTGACATTTCCTTAAAAGTAAATTGAAAAATTTATATAAATAACTCGAACTTTAGGATTGGGGAATTGACGTTATGGCAGATATAAAATATGATTCTGATCAACAAATTCTACTTCGCATGACAAAGAGTGATTGTGTTGTTTAAGCATGATAAAAAGAAAACAATCCCTTAATAGCAGGTTTTTATGTCGGTTATCCATCGCAAACTTTATTCCTTGATCCAAAGCTATGATTCATCCCAAGCCCATGAAATTTGTTCACAGTTGCAATGTTTAGAAGGGCACTTAGATGAACTGCAACAGTGGTGGAATAATAGCCACTTAGCTGAAAAGATTGCTAATTCTTCAGATCGCGTTTATCTTGAGTCACAGGACAAGAACCTTCCTAACCAAGTTAAACATCCCATCAGCGGTCAGCAACAGCCTTGGGTCCCAGAAGAAACAAGCAAAGACGTTAGCCAAATTGTTAACTTTAGCGCGATCGAGCTTTGCTCGCTGCCAGAGGCGATCGCGCAGGAAAGCGATCCCGAAAAAGTCTTTTGGTGGTTTTGGCGTTTCTTTCCAGAAAGCCAACTCCAACAGCGCAACCAAGCTTTTTTATTCCCCGCGCATCCCATTCTCCCAGACTGCCCGCTTTACAGTTACAGCAGCAGCGTTTCTGCCCTAGTGGGGGCAATGGAGAGAGAAGAACAAGGGAGTCATCCTTACTTGTTACTGTTTACCTTTTCCCCGGTTCAAGAATTTATTAAAGCGTCGCGCAAATTCCTTGATTTTTGGGCTGGATCTTATCTTCTTCATTACCTTGGGGCAAGAATTGCTTGGGAAATTGCCCAACAATATGGTCCCGATGCGGTGATTACCCCTTCGCTATGGAGTCAGGAAATTATTGATGCCCTAATACAGCAAAAATATCCCGACTTCGAGACCTTCTTTCAAGAGTACACTGAAAATGATCCTGTTTCTCGCTTTAACCCTCCACAGTCCAGTAACCAGCAACAGTCCAGTAGCCTTAGTACGGCGGGATTTCCCAATATGATTACTGCCGTAGTTCCTGGGGAACAAGCGGCTCAAGAATTGGGAGATCGTTTGACGCAAGTTCTCAATTTAACTTGGACAGGAATTGGGGAAAAAGTCCGAGAAACAATTAAGGCAAGGGTGATGACAGCCCTAGACACAGCCGAAAAACGGCAAAATTTATGGGAAGCAGTGAAAGCAGAGTTTCCTGAAAGTCCCGACCTGTATCGACAAGAGTTGGAAAAATGGCAACACGGCGGAACTTGGGAATGGAATAAACTCTGGGAAGCGCAACTTGAACACACTTGGGAACCTTATTGGACAGCCATTCCCCTAGGGTCACCAGAACAAGCCCTAGAAATTGCTTCCCAAGACGACCAATTTCAACAATGGCAGCAAAAACAAGATCAGCTATCTCAAACGCGTCAAGACATTCCCACTCAAGCAGAAACGAATGTTTATGACAGTCTGAATGTAGGAACTTGGTGGGGAAGTTTGCAACAGCGTTTGGGACAATCCATTCAAGCGGTTAAAAATACACGCACTTGGCAAATTCCCGCTGCCCCAGGGGAACGTTCCACGCTTTCGGGTTACTATAGTGCGGTGCATCCAAATTTACTATATCGCCATCACTTCCGAGAGGGTGGAGGACTGGCTAGTGGATCCATGCGTCTGTTTTGGCGCGTCATGGTAGAAGTCTTTCCCGGTTTGTTTAATGGCTCGGAAAAATTGAATGCTATTGAACTCAGCAAACGTATGGCTTGGGTTTACGGAGGAGTCGGAGAGAGTTTAGGAATCAAAACCTTAGATACATCAGATAATAGCGATGATGCGATTCCTAATTATGAACAAGCGATTCGCTTTCCTAACCTCAGTTCCATTGCTGCCGCTCGGTTTGCTCATGATAATCCGCAACAAGTGAAAGCTTATTGGCATACCTTAGAGCCATTAATTCGATCTTACTTTGATCGCAAACAGCGCGTAGGTCGAAGACCGAGCCGAAGGCATCGATTTGGTTCTCTGACCCGTCGTCCTTTCCAAGTGCCAAAAGTAGATCAAGTTTTTGATCGAAATAATTCTTATAACGGGGTCATGTTCTCCAGTAAATGGTTAGAGGATGACCTAAATTTGAACAGCGAACAAGAGAGAACCTTATTACAAAACTGTATTACTCAAGCGCATCGAGATAATGGCTTTGGTGAAAGCAGTCCTGCCGATTGGTGGGTGATTATCCTTAGCGATGGCGATGGGATGGGACAATATGTTTCCGGTCGTAAACTAGGGGGTTACGAAAAGTATATTGATACTGACTTGGTTGCCCCTCATATTAAGCAGAACGAAGACTATGACAAATTCCTGAAAACTAAGAAGCGTATGGGACCGGCAACCCATGTGGGATTAAATCGCGCTCTTCTCGATTTTTCCAATCGACTGGTTCCCTATTTGACCCAACAGCGTTGCTGTGGAAAAGTGATTTACAGTGGCGGTGATGATGTGATGGCAGTTTTGCCCATTGAGGATTTATCGCTGTTTCTGCGATCGCTGCGTTCTGCATGGCAAGGCGGATCGGATCCGGAAGGGGAATTTGATAACCGTCCCAGTCATGACTCGCCAGAAGGATGTGGTTATTGGTATCCTCTTCCTGAAAAAATCCCAACTGCCAAACTTGCTAACCGTCCTTACTTCACGATGGGCAAAGATGCAACGATGAGTTCTGGGATTGTCATTGCCCATAAAAGTGTTCCTTTACCGACAGTTCTACAAAACTTGTGGTCAGCAGAATCGGAACGGGCGAAGAAATTGGCAGGGGCAAAAGCAACCGCCGAAGAAGAAGCGATTCCTGCTAAAAATGGACTCTGTTTCCGCGTGATTTATAATTCCGGCAATGTTCTGGAAGCCCTCATGAAAGGTCATCTTTTAGAACAATGGTCTGACCTAATTGAACAAGCTCCTTCGGAAGAATTTAGCGGTTTACTTTATCGCCTTGCTGAGGAACTTCCCAAGCGTTGTCCGGTAACTGCGGATCATCATCTATTCCGAGAAGCTGCAGGGGTGATTTTACGCCGACGAGACCAATCGTTACCCGAACAGCAACAGGAACAACTTTTAAATTGGCTAGACCAATGGGAAAGTTGGGCTTACCGCGCTAACCCCGAACAAGAACCAGATATGATTGGCACAACTCCTGATGATTTAGGGAAAATTTTACGGTTTACTGCTTTTTTAGTAACCCGCCTTGAAGAACGACAACAATGGCAACAGGGAGAATCATCTCATGCAATGGTATAGTATGACCCCCCTAGATATTCTTTTATTCCGAGAGGCTAAACCATTTACCCCAGGAGAAGGATCATGGGCAGAAGGGTTATTTCCTCCCCTTCCTTCCACCGTTTTCCAAGCCTTGCGCTCTGCTTTACCGTTTTATGAACAGCGTCAGCGGGATTTAGAATTTCTGGGTCCCTTTCTGATGGATGGTCAAGGAACGTTATGGTTACCTACTCCCAAAGATTTACTCTGTATTGGCAACAAGTCGTCTGATGAGGAAGAAACCCCCGAAGATGAGTATGAAGACACCGCAGAAAGTTGGGACAAAACTGATCGTCTAATTCCCAATACGGCTGAGGTTTTACTTAGTGACAATACCCCGCTTAGTGAAAGTTGGCAATACATTAAAGGATCGCAGCCGCTAGCGGTTATGGTTCCACCGCCCTTAAAGAAAAATCAGTTTATTTGTGGTCGCCCGAAGCCTTGGATCAAAGCAGAAGCCTTAGTGGAGTATCTGCAAGGAAATCCCTTATCCGATCCCAATGACTTTCATGATGACCCTTGGGAGGTGCAAGTTCTTCCCCATATCCACATGGAGGAAGGAGAACGGCAGGTGAGGTCGGAACAAGGGTATTTTACGGAAGTTGCCACTCGTCTTCATCCTGGTTGGCAGTTAGCAATGGCTTGTAATGCCCAAATTCAAGACAAAACAGTGGTGCGTTTGGGAGGAGAAAGCCATCAGGCACTGTTACAACCGATCGCGCTTCCTCCAGTCTGGAAACAACTACAGGAAATGACCGCCCCCGATTCGGATCGCAAATGCGCTTATTTGTTAACACCAGGGTTAGCACAAAAGGTGCCGCAGGAACCCATCTATAGCATCTATCCCTATTATTGGGAATCACTTTTAGAAGGTTGTATCAGCGATCGCGCCTTAATGTGGGGAGGGGTTTCTCAAATTCAACGACGGGTCACAGGAACCTCAGATCAACAGGAAACAGAATTTTCCTTACTCCCGCAACGGGCATTTGTTCCGCCAGGGAGTATCTATCAATTTAACCAACTGCCTGACCAAACCGAGTTGTTATTGCCACCGCAAGGGGGGGCTTGGTTACAAACCTTTCAACAACTAAACTACGGAAAACTATTGTGGGGAAAAAATCCATCATGACACAGCATTTAACGTATATGTATCTTCTCACCCCCTTACATACTGGGGCAAGTGTTGATGAAGGAAACTTAATGGGAATTGCCCGAGAAGTTCACACCGAATTTCCCTATCTTCCCGCCTCATCGTTACGCGGAAAAATTCGCGCCGAATTAGAAGCTACCCATGGAGAGGAAGCAGAAGCCTTTTTCGGACAAAAAATCAAAGAGGGACAACAACCCACGGAGGGAGAAGTTTGGTTTGCTGAGGCAACATTACTCTTTTTTCCCATTGCCTCTTTGAGTCATCATTTAGTGTGGATTACTTGCCCGTTATTTCTAGAACGTTGGAATCGTTGGTTACAGGGAAGTCCGTTAAGTCATTTCATTGCTCAATGTCGCGGAAAAATTACCGATCAAACGCCTGCTTTAGTCAGCTTTGATACCAATGAATTACTCTTACAAAATGCACGATTGAGAGAGAATAGTCTCCAACATATATCAGTAACCGAAATTGGGAATAATCTTAAACAGTTACCCTCACAAAATGGGATGATTAGCGAAATTTTGAATAAGCTAGTTATCGTTAGTGATGAAGACTGTATTGCCCTAATTGAAACGGGATTACAGCGAGAAGTCAAAGTGGCACTCGAAGAAGGGCAAAAAACGGTTAAAGGCGGCTCTTTTCGTTCCGAAGAAGCGATTCCGCCAGAAACAGTGTTGTTCTTTCCTTGGGGTATGAAACCTGCTAAAGAGAAGGAAAAACAACAGAATATTCGCACGGCAACCGAACAACTTTTAGATGAAAAATTACAGTTTGGCGGTTTAGAAGGACTCGGACGCGGTTGGGCTGATTTAAATACTGTTAAAGATGATCAAGGAGGAAATGAAAATGCCTAAAGGCGGTAAGAACAAAGGTAAAAATAATAAAAATAATAAAAACCTAAAACAACAGCCTGAGCGACAAACTAATCAATTTCAAAACACAAAACAAAATAGTCAAACATCACCGCAAAAGTCTTTAAAAGCAAAACCTAAAGAAAATCAGGCTAACAGTCAAGCCCCATCTCTGATGAAGTTAGATACTCGTCAATTTAGTTTAGAAGCCCATGAAGGATTAACAAAAGTAAAAGAGAAATTAACCGAAGAAGTGGGGGCTGAGTATTGCGGAAATGCGTCTAATTTAGTGCGTGGATTAACAGCTTATATTTCCACTTGGGGATTACATCGCTTAAGCGGTGATATGAAAAAGTTTCTTAAAGGAACAGGATCAGATACTAAATACAAAGGAATCGTTTACCGAATTTTTCTCACCCGACTTAAAACCTTTAGTAATGGCAATTTTGATCCTGATGATGAATCTACTTTGATTAAACTTCCTTTACGGGAATATACAACTTTAAATCGCCTCAGCATTCAACTAGCGAAAGAATGGTCGTTTTGGGCGGTTGCGGTACTCGGTGAAGCTAAAGAATAAGGAAAATAAATACAATGGTAAATCCTTTACAAGAATTAAACTCAAAAAACTTTGAAACAGATCAAGATAGAAATAAGAGTTTAGAATCTGTCGCCAATGCTGAAGGGAAATGTGGAAAAGTCTATCAACAGTTAACTCGAAAAACAAAGTGTTTAGCTGATGAAACCTACAAAGCACAGTTTGATTGGCGAGTGCGGGTTGGTGGAATGAGAGGGTTTCAAGAGTTGCTGTTACCCGTTTTTCATCCTGTTTATGGGGTTCCCTATATTCCTTCTAGTAGTCTCAAAGGGGCAATTCTAGCCCAGGCTAAAAAACACGCAAACAACGGAGAAATTAACTTAGACGAAGTAAAGCGAATTCTCGGCGATATTGAGGGGGGAATTGGAACCGTGCAAGTTTTAGATGCGTTTCCCACTGAACCCTGTTTAAGTGTGGATATGGCAAACCCTCAATGGTCATGGAAAGAGAATCACGTTCAATATAATCCTGTTCCCCATCCGTTATTATCAATGGAAGAACCTGAGATTTTAATTGGCTTAGTCTCTACCAGTCGCGGCAGATATCAAGAACAAAAAAATCAGGATCTCCAGACGGTTAAAGGCTGGCTAAAACAGGCTTTAAATGCGGGAATTGGTTCTAGAGTCAGTGCAGGTTATGGGAGAACACAAGTTAAAGCGAATTTACCTTATAGTTCTACCCATCATTTCCAATTTTATTCCCAAGGAATGTTTGGTGCATCTAATCAGGATAAAGAATTTCGTCCAGTTGCTTTACGAGGCATTTTAAGGTATTGGTTTCGCGCGATCGCGCTAGGACTTTATAATAACGCGACTGCCCAACAATTTGAGAATCAATTATTTGGTCAACTCAGCCAAGAGGGAAGCGTTCGCTTAGGGGTGGAACTCACCGAAGAAGACATAGGAAAGCGCAATGATCCTTATTTCTGTCAAGGAAATATCTTAATTGAAGCAAAAACAGAAGAACACCATAACGTCATTAAACAAACCTTATTATTAGCCTCTCATCTCGGTGGAATTGGGCGTGGTTCCCGTCGTCCTCTCCATTGGAATCATCCCCGATTAAGAGGTTGTCTGTGGGAGTTTCCTAATTTCATTCTCCCTGGCGATGAAGTAGAATGGTCTGCATTTATTGAGGATACGCTAGATAGTTTTCGAGAAGTTTACCCAGAAGGAAAACCTGATCAGCATCCGTTGATTGTTTCTGTTCAAGAGAAGGGAAAAACTGTTCAACGGCGTTGTCAGGACATTTTGAATAATGATACTGCAATTTATATTTTTCCTTCTCCAGAGTTGAAATATCCAGAAGCGGTTAACAATTGGAATAGTGAAGGAAATCAACGCCGAGTGATTGGAGAAGGATTAAGGTTGCTTTATAGTGACAACCGATTCAAAGGGGAAACTAAGAATAAACAGACAAACTATAAAGAAGGAAATCGCAATGTTGGTGGGAAGTTAGGGATTCCGTCTTATGTTTGGATTCAGTCTAACTTTCCAGACAATGATGAACCTTATCAAGTAATAAGTGTGTTTGGTGCGGAACATCCGCAGCGCAAGCAGTTTATTCGAGCCCTTCCTGATGATGCAATTTGTGTTTATCCTTAACTTAGCGTGGCTTCTATTACTTTGTTAAAAGGACTGGTATAAAACTATAAAATATTGAGGTTCAACTGATGAGTGTTAAAGAAAAAGCGGTTTTATTGGCTAACGTTGGAACATCAGACATCGTTATCAGAGATACTACATTTATTCTGACATAAAAGACTGGATTACTGAAAAATTGAAAAATCGAGGTTAGTAGTATCACATTTAACTCTGCGCTACTAATGGATGATGCTACTAATAACTGACAGATTAATTAGCTGAATTACCAATTAAAGCGCGATCGGTTTTATCAAAATTAAGCAACCGCCTCTATCAGGTTTAGGGGCGGTTTATTTTATTGATTTCCATTAATTCCACTTCCTAAAAAGGAAGCGACTTTCTTTTTTTTCTATATTTTCCGGAACCTGTTTCGGCCAGTTCAAAAGCATGCAAATTGTATACGTTATATGCTATGGTATATATTTACTAACATATTGAAATTATTATTAACATATTGAGACATGCTTTGTAAATAATTTGCAGTTTTTGGGAAATAAACCCATGTTTTTTGATACACATTGAGTAATTGAAACGTATCTTCTTTAATAGGGATATAGAAATTTTCTAACCATTCTTTAGAAAGTATATCAAGCGAGTATTGAACGCTTAAGGTGTTTTCAATAAAGTCACAATACTTTATCAATAAAGCTTCTTCTGAACCAGAATGTAATTTTTGTATATATTTTTCACGATTATAATCTCCATCTTCATTAGTCATCTCTTGAATCCAATGCACAACACTGTCATTAAATCGAGAGAGTAACTCTTCTTTAGATATTTTCGTATCTTCTAAAAGATCATGACCTATGGCTGCACAAATCATATCTTCTTGTTTTCTTTTATTATCTATATCGTTATTTTTTTCTAAAGCATGGTATAATAAGTGTCCCACTTGAATACAGTGGATCCAATATGGATTATCAGGTGTATTTCGATATTGACCATCATGATATTTTTGTACACAGGTCAACATATCTTTTACTTGTAAGAACGAACTATACCACATAAACCTTATATTCCTTATATTAATTCTTTATAGTAGTCTGTAAACTTAGCTAGCTCTTCTTCATATTGTGCTTCATCCATATCATAATATGGAGCAGGAACTTGATGAGAATAATACGCTTTACG
>JBKHER010000091.1:0-9113 GCA_046540715.1 Halothece sp. | reverse complement strand
TCTGCATCGATGGAACAAATTAATCATACCGTCCTTGTAATAACCCCGTTAACAGGGAGGCTGGCGGTTGACTATAGGGCCAAGCAAAGGCATGACGAAAGGCAGCTTCTTGACAAGCTTGTAACTCTTCAAAACCAATCACATCAAGGGTTAGCAAGTTTTCATATTCAAAGGGAAGACGGACATTGTGTAAGCCGGCATTATCGGTGCAAATAGCAATATCAACCCCTGCATCAAAACAGCGATCAAACACCGTTTTTAGTTGCGATAGATTATCTAGCGTTCCTGTTTTCGTGTAAGTGGTGGGACAAACTTCCAAGCATTGCCCTCTCGCGGCTAATTCTGGAAGCAATTCGGGATATTGGAGGGGAATTTGGATGCCGTGACCAATCCGCATTAAATAGGGTAATAATTCGGGGTACAGCCCATCTTTGGTTTCAAATACATGACCCGTGGTTTTTAAGCCGCGCGATCGCGCATAACGATATAAGTCTTTTAACTCATCCATGCGTTCGGCATAAAGGGCATCTCCTCCCGCTAAATCTACCGCACAAACATATTCAGGATGATCCGCTGCGATATCCACAATGGCGCGATTAACTTCATAAGACAAGCGAGAGTGCATACATAAAATTTGACTGGTGAGAACTGGGTATTCTCCCATCTTCACCGCTTCCCCCACCACTTTCACAATGTCGCGCATTTGGTCAATACGTCGGGAGGTCTCTAAACTTTCATCAGTGCGGAGATAGGGCGTATAACGCAATTCTAGATAAGCCAAATTTTCAAACACATACGCCCCACGAATCAGTCGGTAAATGAAATAGGGCAAAGTATCAAGGGTTTGCACACTTTCCACTAGGGTGTGTAACTCTAAATATTCTTCTAACGTATTACGAGGACGAGTGTAATATTCTTCAAACTCAGAATAATCGGGAAACTTCTCAGCTAAAGCGCGATCGTGCCGTTGGAAATATCGCCATAACACCCGAGGAACAACTGATCCCCCTAAATGACGGTGCAAATCTGCATAAAGAGCCACAAGGAACCTCCTGCCAAATATAGCCGTTTTGTTACATTGCAATTGACAATTCCCAGTTTAAGTGATAAAAATAGTAGTTTGTGAAACTGGAGCAATATTAAGAAAAAATAGGAAACCCTTGGCTAACGTTATTGTTATTGGAGCCCAATGGGGCGACGAAGGTAAAGGCAAAATTACTGATCTCCTCAGTAAATCTGCTGATATCGTTGTCCGCTACCAAGGAGGGGTCAACGCGGGACATACTGTGGTAGTAAAAGATCAAACCTTTAAACTACACTTAATTCCGTCTGGGATTTTATACCCAGAGACCCAATGTATTATTGGTTCTGGAACCGTCATTGATCCCCAAGTGCTAATCGACGAGTTAGATCAACTCGCAGCCCTAAATGTTTCAACTGAAAAGTTGTTGATTGCTCAAACTGCCCATGTCACTATGCCTTATCATCGGCTAATTGATCAGGCCTCTGAGCAAAAACGGGGCAATAAAAAAATTGGCACCACTGGACGCGGTATTGGTCCCACTTACGCCGATAAATCGGAACGAACAGGGATTCGGGTTCTGGATTTAATGAATCCCGATGATTTAAAAGAACAATTAGAATGGACAATTAATTATAAAAATGTCATTTTAGAAAAACTTTATGAACTTCCTCCCCTAGATCCGCAAGCGGTAATTGAGGAATATTTAGAATATGCTGAACGGTTACGTCCTCATGTGGTAGATAGTTCCCTTGTCATTGATGAAGGGATTAAGAAAAAACGGAATATCCTATTTGAAGGCGCACAGGGGACATTGCTTGACTTAGATCATGGCACTTACCCTTATGTCACCTCTTCTAACCCAGTTGCAGGCGGTGCTTGCATCGGTGCTGGAGTTGGTCCCACAAGGATTGATCGGGTAATTGGCGTGGCAAAAGCCTATACAACTCGCGTGGGAGAGGGTCCTTTTCCGACTGAATTAGATGGGAATTTAGGGGCCCAACTCTGCGATCGCGGCGCGGAATTTGGCACTACCACTGGGCGACGACGACGATGCGGTTGGTTTGATGCGGTCATTGGACGCTATGCCGTGCGAATCAATGGTATGGACTGTTTAGCCATTACTAAGCTCGATGTCTTGGATACTTTGGCTGAAATTAAAGTCTGTGTTGCCTATAATATTGACGGGGTACGGTGTGACAACTTCCCAAGTAATGCTCTGCGCTTTGCCAAGTGCGAGCCAATTTATGAGACGTTACCCGGTTGGCAACAATCCACAGCAGAGTGCCGGAATTTAGAAGACTTGCCCCAAGCTGCCCTTGATTATTTGAAGTTTTTGGCAGAATTGATGGAAGTTCCTATTGCTATTGTTTCTCTCGGGGCAAGCCGTGACCAAACCATTATCGTAGAAGATCCCATTCATGGGCCCAAACGCGCACTTCTTGATGAAAATGGTACCCCGGTCACCCAAGAACCCCATGAGTCTCTTAGCGACTAATTCATCTGAACACGAAAACAACGAGAAAACATTATGACAACGACTGTTAAATTTGAATGCCAAACTCGACCAGAAGCTAGTAAGCCGAAAGCATTACGGCGTGAAGGGTTAATTCCTGCGGCTATCTATGGACACAAAGGTGCAGAATCTATGTCTCTGGTGGCAAAAGCGAAAGACGTAGAGATGTTGCTCAAAAAAGCATCTGTTAATAATACCCTAGTGGATGTAGAGGTTTCGGATCAGTCTTGGCGCGGAAAAGCCTTGATCCGAGAAGTGCAAACCCATCCGTGGCGACCTGATATTTATCATGTCAGCTTCTTTGCGGTTGCAGGTCAAGAGAGTGTAGAAGTCGTGGTTCCAGTTAGCCTCAATGGTGAAGCAGAAGGGGTGAAAGAAGGCGGCGTTCTCGAACAAACTATCACCGAATTAACCATTCAGTGTCCTCCTGACAAAATTCCCGAAGTGATCCACATTGATGTCACAGAGATGCCTGTGGGAACCACGCTCCACATTGCAGACTTAAAACTTCCTGAAGGGGTAAGCGCTAGTGATGATCCCGAACGGACGGTTCTCACCATTGGTGAAGCCCAAGCAGCCGAACCCGCACCAGAGGAAGAAACCACTGCTGAGGAAGAAATTGAAGGCGGCGTTGTGGAAGAACTGGGAGACGTTTCGGTTTAAGACGATTGTTAGAAGTTAATTCCCTTTCTCCCTCATGACAAGAATTGGGGGAGATTTGCTTTTGATATTCTCTAATGTCCACACTCCGCACCCTCAGTTGGGGGTAATTAGCAGTCAGTGGGTAAACTTTACTGAAAACGTGACGAGAGGAGCTAACTAGGCTAAAGTGTTGCTAGACTCACATCTGAATCCCAGAAGACATCGTTATGGCAAATACGCTCATCAAACGATTGCGCCGTCAGCTCAAAAAGAAGAAGCCTGAAAAATCGGCAAAAACCAATTCGCCTACTCGTCGTCTTAATCGTTGGTTTATGTGGCTGGCTCCTGGCATTTTTATCAAACGCTGGTTATTGATTAGCATCTTAGGAGTATTATTAACCAGTATTGGGCTAGCGATATGGGCGCAATTAACCCCAATTTTTTATTTCATTGAGCTAACATCAGCTCTTTTAGAAACCATCGCTACTTTTATTCCCAATTATATTTCTGGCCCGATCGCGATCGCGCTCGGATTATTCTTAATCTTTTGGGGACAATCACGCACCGTTGGTTCCATTTCCGAAGTTCTCAACCCAGATCAAGATAAAGAACTCATTGATGTCCTCACCACTCATCGTAAATTAGTCAAGGGCCCCAAAATTGTAGCCATTGGTGGGGGAACTGGGCTTTCTACCCTCTTACGGGGCATAAAAACCTATAGCGCCAACATTTCTGCCATTGTTACTGTTGCTGATGATGGCGGTTCTTCCGGGAGATTACGCCGAGAACAAGGAATGCTTCCCCCCGGAGATATCCGAAACTGTTTAGCCGCCCTCGCTGATGAGGAAAAACTGCTCACCGAACTCTTCCAATATCGCTTTAGTGCCGGGGAAGGTTTAACAGGGCATAGTTTTGGCAATCTTTTTCTTTCGGCAATGAATAAGGTTACAGGGGATTTAGAGCAAGCAATTGAAGCCAGTTCCAAAGTTTTAGCGGTTCGCGGACAAGTCTTACCGGCAACCCTAGTTGATATGCAACTTGTGGCCGAAATGGAGGATGGGCAGATTATCGAAGGGGAATCACAAATTACAGAAGCGGGCGGAAAAATTCGTCGTTTAGGGTGTTATCCTGAAAATCCCCCAGCTTTACCCGCAGCCGTAAAAGCCATCCAAGAAGCGGATTTAATTTTAATCGGTCCCGGTAGCCTCTACACTAGCATTATTCCTAACTTACTCGTTCCAGAAATTCGCCAAGCCCTACAACGGAGTCAAGCCCCAAGTCTCTATATTTGCAATATTATGACTCAACCTGGAGAAACAGATGATTATACCGTATCGGATCATATTCGCGCCATTGATCAAGTCTCTCCCCACCCCTTATGCAAAGCGGTTCTAGCCCATAGTCGTTCTCCTAGCCCAATAAGCCTAGAACGTTACGCTAAAGAAAACTCTCACCCCGTTTATGTCGATCGAGAAGAAATTAGAAACTTAAAGCGTCGTTTAGTGCTTGCCAATGTCATGTTTGAAGATCCCCAAATGGGTCAGGTTCGTCATGATCCTCATCGTCTCGGGAAAGTCATTATGCGTTGGTATAGTCGTACCCAGTAACCTCTTAATTAGGGGTGATCAGTTGTTCCTGATGAGCCTTAATCGCCTCCTGATAAAGCATTTCTAATTGGGAAATATTATTTTTAAGGGTATAACGTTCTAGAACTCTCGCTCGGGCTTTTTCTCCCAGAAGTTTGGTTAATTCGGGATGGTCTTCTAAAACAGGTAATAAGGTTTTGAGTTGAGCCGTGACTCGATTGGTTTTTAAAACTACCCCCGCCCCATCTTCTAAGACTTCTCCATCTGCACCCGCATCAGTGGCGACACAAGCAATCCCACAGCCCATTCCTTCTAAAAGAGATAATGATAATCCTTCTACTAAAGAGGGGAGAATAAACACATCTGCTGCTCTGAGAATTTCAATCCGTTTCTCTTCATCAGCAACAAATCCTAACCAAATTACCCCATGACGTTTGTCATAAAAAGGCTTGAGAGAACTTACCAGTGGGCCATCTCCCACAATGATTAATTTAGACTCTTCTCCTAACTCACAATGCTTCCACGCTTTTAGTAAAGACTCCACATTTTTTTCGGTAGAAACTCGCCCTTGATAGACAAATAAACGCTTTGCCCCAATCGACTCTTTAAAATCAGACTCTCCGGGAGAATATTTAGACTCATCAATCCCATTGGGAATGACAGCTAAGATGTCTTCTGGAACCCCAAGACGCACTAATAAATCCCGTTGTAGGCGAGAAAACACAATGACACGATCATAATGGGCAAGGAAAGGGGCATAAAGTTGGTAAGCAAGAAATTGAGTGCTTGATTTGAGATTACGAAGTTTCTTGTCAAAAGCAGGATGAAAGGTTGCCACAAGGGGAATATTGAGAGACTGACAAATTTCTGGCAACCGAAAATCCAACGGAGAAAGCGTCAGAGACGCATGAACGAGATCAGGTTTGAGTTGTTCTAAACTTTGGCGCAAACGATTGCTTGATCCTAGAGTCGGAATGGTATAAACCTGTGATTTATAAAGACAGGGTAAAAGCACCTCTGTACAGTCTGGCCAATTTTCAGACTCAGCTTCCCCTTGGGTAAAGTGAAGAAAACTTACATCATAGCCTCGCTCAATTAAAGCATTGGTGATAGTCCGACTGTAGGTAACATTTCCACAAAAAGGCGACTTTTTTCCCAGCCAAGCAATGTGCATATAACTCAAACTTAAAAGTGGACAGTGATCAGCAACTAGTGATCGACCACCATAACAGTAATCAATAACTCATAATGAATTTTCAGTTATTAACTGTTACTTGTCAATTTTGTCTTCTGTCTGGGAAATGTACCAAGTTAAAATCCCACCGACAATTGCCGTTCCTGCTAACCCTAAGAAGACGGGTTCTAAACCAAAGATCGTTTCGGCAACACTGGCTAAGGCTAAAGGTAAACTTAAAGCAATGTTAACGGCGTTATTTTGTAAACCAAACACTTTTCCGCGTTTACTTTCAGGGGTTTCTTCTTGGATTGTGGTTTGCATCGGAATTCCCACTAAAGCCCCAAAAAAGCCTAAGAAAGTGGTAATAATTAAGGACAAGGTCAGATCAGTGGTAAACAAAGCTAACCCGACTAGAGAGGTGGCCATGCCAAATGATCCCCACAAGCCTAATTGTTTCCGTGAGACGCTTTGTCCCCAGTTACCGAGGAAAGCTGCACCAACTGCCATGCCAACGCCACCAGCGGCTAAAATAAAGCCAAATTGGTCTGATTCTAAGTTCGGTAACGTCTCCGCTAAACGGACGGCTAAAACCGCTAAAGCTGCAAAGATACAGAAAAGAATGACTAACTGAATCATGGCGTTACGCACCCGATGGTTTTGGCGCAGATACTGGATTCCTTCCCAAATATCTTGCAAAACATGAGGTCTTTCTTCTTTGCTGTGGTCGCTTTCTTTGAGATTGAGGGGAATTAAAATTAACCCCGCGATCGCGTAGCCGCCACCGACGACTAATTCTTTACTAAATTCCCAAGTGAAACCGATCCAGTTGGCAAAGGTTTCCGTTAGCCCTAATAAGGGTTCTCCCACAGCAAACCCAATAATAACCGAAGCCATCATTGTCGTCGTATAAAGAGAATTCGCCGGCAGAAGATTTTTCCGTTTCACTAATAGGGGAATTGCGGTTTGTTCGGCCGGGGCAAAAAACTGGGTGAGTGTCGAAACTAAAAAGGTAATAATTAATAGAATCCAGAAGCCCACTGGCAAATTAAACCAAGGGGATAAATCTTGGGATAAGTAAAGTAAAACGGGAACTGACCACACAAGGAGTCCACGTACCAAATTAGTTCCCACTAAAACCATTTTTTTTGACCAGCGATCGACATAAACCCCGGCTAACGAGCCAAATAAAACTGCCGGAATGGTAAAAGCAATCATAATCGCTGATACCCAACCGCTAATTGTTTGTTCCGGGCGTTGAAAGTGACTGGCAATAATCCCAATCATCAACACTAAATAAACTTTATCTGCAAGTTGGGAGAAAATTTGACCATTCCAAAGGGTCAAAAAGCGATAATTTTTAAGCACTGGAAGAAAGCCTTGAGTATGATCTTCTGACTCAGTGGCTTGGGTTGGCTCAGTCTTAGTAATTGTTTCTTCTGGGGTTTTAGCTTGTTGTTGTTCTGATAGCTTCATTTTTAGATGGGGAATTTATTGAATTGGCAACACCTGATTGAGCCGTAAATAAGGTATCAACTAAAGCGGCTGCTCGAATTGAACGATGAAAATGATATTGGGTATAATTTCGTAACAATTTTTCAATGGTCTGTAAATGAGTAACTTCTCCTGTAAATCCATTCGGAAGTTGCGATTGCGATAATTGTTGTAATCCCTTTAATTCTCCAACATTGAGCACCTGATCGACCAATGGGGAGTGATCAATTTTGTCATGCTGAGAAATAATACCGCCGGCTTGGTAACTAAAGCCAATGCGCCATTGCGGATCCTCTTCATCAATGATCAGCGGATGTTGGCTAAGACAACAGTAGTGTAATTGGGGGGCAATCCCGGCTAAGGATAAAAGATGAAAAATCCCTTGATTGAGTAAGGGGAGGAGCGTTTCTGTCTGGTTATTGCTAGCAACATCAGCGTTGTCAATGCGGTGTAAATGTTCGCAAAACAGCGTAAATAGTTCCGTTTGCGGTTGCTCACTGAGGGCAAAACCAAGGACAATTTCTGCTAAATATTCACTAATGGCAAGTTTGCCCAGATTTTGACTCAGTTGAGAGTAAGTGTGCTGCGTTTCTGCTTGTGTCAACCGATAAAGGGAAGAACGCCCTTTTACTAATAGCAGTTGGTTAACTACAAACAATTCACTACGACCACGTAATCGAGATTGATAGTTTCGCGCTCCCCCAGCAACAGCCCGAATTAAGCCGTATTCTGGGGTGAGAATCGTCAATAGCCGATCGCGCTCTCCCATGGGCTTCCTTTTTAAGTTAATGCCCGTTACTTGATAGGTTTGACTCATGCTGAAACAATTAGACCACACCCTTCACCATAGCAGGGAAATCCTACCCCCCGGCATCCTCTGGAAAGCCCATTTTTTTCTGTTGTTGTAGTAAAAGTAAGCCCCGAGACGTACCGAGACGATTAGCCCCTGCATCAATGAGCGCGATCGCGCTTTTGAGATCCCGAATCCCCCCTGAGGCTTTGATCCCCACTTGTCCCCCACTGAGATCCCGAATTAATTCCACATCGGCAACCGTTGCCCCACCAAACCAGCCTGTATTGGTTTTAATAAAGGCAACCCCCGCATCCAAACAGGCTTCCACTGCTAATTGTTTTTCCTCCTCATTTAATAACCCCGCTTCAATAATCGCTTTAATCGTCACCCCCGTTTCCTCACCAATTTGAGCAATTTCTTGATTGACGCGGTTGGCATCACCCTCTTTCAGCCAACCGAGATTAATCACCACATCTAATTCCGTTGCCCCATTCTCCACCGCTTCTTGCGCTTCATACAATTTTGTGCCTGTGGTGGTTGCCCCCGTCGGAAACCCAATCACCGTACAAACTTGTGGCAATTTTCCCTGTAAAGATTCTCTCGCTTGTCGTACTGCCGTAGGATACACACAAACCGCAGGAAAATTATGTTGCCACGCCTCATTGCAGCATTTTTGAACTTCCTCTACTGTTGCCGTAGGATTAAGGAGGGCATGATCAATATACTTGGCAATTTCAATATCTCGACTGATAACCATGAGTCAACCTCGCAAAAACTTATCTTTCTTCTTCTATCCTTTCATGAATTAGTTTCCGATGAGGTGTTATACCATTTGACTTCTCCACGGGTTAAAACCTCGTGGATTCTAAAAGGTGGCTTCGGATCAG